>NZ_JBHYYB010000002.1:169305-204734 GCF_042752535.1 Kitasatospora sp. NPDC059327
CCGTAACGTTCCTCCCGGCGTGGTAAGTCCAGGTGGCCTAATACCCACGCCGGGAGCCCCCCGTCAGAGCGCGCGCTTCAGCAGCGGCAGGAGCGCCGCCCAGTGCCGGGCGTCCGCCTCGGCGTGGTACGCCGTGGAGTCGGCCTGGGTGAAGCCGTGCGGCGCGCCCTCGTACACCTCGCAGGTGTGGCGGACGCCGGCCTCCGTCAGGGTCTTCGCCAGGAGGTCGATCTGCTCGGCGGGCAGCGTCGGGTCCTGGTCGGCGTGCCCGAAGTACAGCTCGGCGGTGACCCGGTGGGCGCCCAGGTGCGGGCTGTCCGCGGCCTCGGTGGCGAGCAGGCCGCCGTGGAAGCCGGCCGCCACCGCCACCCGCTCCGGGTGGGCGGCGGCCGTGCGCAGCGCCAGGATGGCGCCGAGGCAGTAGCCCGTGATGCCGACCGGCCCGTCGACGGTCAGCGGGGAGCCGGCCAGCCAGCGGAGGTAGGCGTCGGCGTCGCGCACCGCGTCCTCGGCGGTGTGCGAGCGCATGAGCGCGCCCAGCCGGTCGAGCAGGGCGGGGTCCGTGCCCGGGTCGATCGGCGTGGGCGGTTCGGGCAGCTCGACCAGTGGCGCGCGGCCCTGCCGGTAGAACACGTTGGGCAGCAGCACGGTGTAGCCCTCGGCCGCGATCCGGTCCGCCATCGACTCCAGGAACGGGCGCAGCCCGAAGGCGTTCATGTACAGCAGGACGGCGGGGTGGGCCCGGCCGTCGTCCGGGTGGGTCAGGTAGGCGTCGGCGATGCCGTCGGCCGTCGGGATGTCCACGGCGGTGCCGCGCACGGGGGTGCTCACGATCGGTGCTCCTCAGCTCGTCGTGCGGTCCTCGCTCCGCAGGCTACCGACCGTGCGCCGCGCGTGACACGGCATCAGAACCATGGCCCGGCACCGGACCCGGGCCGCGCCGCGAGTCGGGCGCCCCGGCCGCGGGTCAGGCGCCCCAGCTGCGACCGCAGAGCACCAGCCGGTAGCCGTCCGGGTCGGCGACGGTCACGCCGAACTCGTCCCAGTAGGGGTTGTGCGCGGTGACCCGGGTGCCGCCGGCGGCCTCCAGTCGGGCCACGGCGGCCTCGTCGACCGGTGCGCCCAGGTAGACGACGAAAAGGTCGTCGACGGTCGGCGTCGGCTCCAGCGGGTGCTCCGGGTCATGGGTGAGCTCGAAGTGCCAGCCGCCGCCGGCCGGGCCGACCATCAGCAGGTCGTGCTCGCCGGAGACGCGTTCGGTGGTGCGCCAGAGGACGTCCAGCCCCAGGCCGTCGACGTAGAACCGCTCGGCGGCGGCGAGGTTCCGGGAGGGGCGGGCGAGGCGCACCCGCATCGTCGAATCGATCATGCGGGCGAGCGTACCGGGCGGGCCACGGGCCGCCGCCGACACCTCGGCCCCGGTGTCAGAGGCGCCGCAGCCGCTCCTCGTCCGAGGTCCGGGGGCAGGTGATGCAGGCGGAGTCCGGCCGGATCGCGTAGTAGAGGCAACAGCCGAGCCGGGTACGGGTCGGGTGGCTGCGACCGTCCTCGCCGTGCAGGTGGCGGAAGGCGGCGGCGCCGAGCAGTGGCTGGGTGCCGCCGGGCAGGACGGCCTCGGCGGCGGCGATGGCGGCGGGCTCCTCGCCGGCCATCCGGCCGAGGTACCAGAGGGCGGAGGCCAGATCGTCCGTCACCATGCCCCACAGGGCCCGGGTGCCGCGCCGGGTCGCGCCGGAGAAGGCGGTGAGCAGCGGCTCCACGTGGGCGACGACGTCGGCCCGCAGCTCGGCGCGCAGCTCGTCGTCGCCCGGGAGGGTGGTGTGGGCGCGCGGGCGCAGCGCCAGGTCACCGGTGGGGGCGTGCAGCCAGAGGTCCGTGCGGTCGATGGCGGGCACCCGTCGGGCGAGGTACCAGGGGCCGGCGATCAGGAGGCAGGCCGACCAGAGGTAGTGGTGCAGCAGTCGGGACGCGGTGACGTGGGGGCGTGGGGCACTGCCGTGCTCGGCGGTGATCCGCGCCTCCTCCCCGGCCAGCGCGTCGGCGAGCGCGATCGGATCGGTCGCCAGTTCGGCCGCGGAGTACCAGCCCTGGGCGCGCGACGGGGTTGGATCGCCGTCCCCCAGGACTTGGACCCGCAGGGCCGGGCAGAGATTCAGCAGCCGCCGGTAGTCCGCGTAGAGCGGACATGGGGCGCATGGGGCGGCGGGCATGGGCGTGGCCCCCAAGATCATCGGCACTCCCGAGATCGACTAAGGTGAGGCTCACCTTATACGCGGCGCACCCGCCGTCGAACCACCCGCGGCCCGACTGGGCCGAGCTGTCCGGAATTTGACGCGGTAAGGTTTACCTAACCTAGGATCTGACTCCGTGCTGAGTACCGATCCGCCGACCACCACGGCCCCGGCGATCCCCCGACACCCGACGGCCCGGCGGCCCCGCCCGCGCGCCGCGCGCGGGCCGCGCGCGGGCCCGGACCGCGCGCCGTCCCCCCGTCGACCGCGTCCGACGCCCTGACGCCCGCTCATCGTGACCGTGGCGTGGCCGTCGTGACGCGAGGTCGGACCCTCGGGACGGCCCCCTCCGGCCACGGCCGAAGACTCCCCGCCGCCCGCCCCGCCGGCACACTCCGCGCCGCCGCCGCCCGTCCCGCCGGCCCCGCCGAGGGCTCCCCCGACGACGCGCCCGAGTAGCCTCGCTCCTCCGGGTGTGCGGGGAAGCGGGCGCCCACCAGCGCCGTTCCCCCGCACGGCGCCCGTCCCCGCACGGCCGGTACACCCACCCGGCCCCGGTCCCTCGCTCCCCGTCCCGCACCCTCAACCCCTCACCCCCAATTCCGGAGAGACCCGACATGCGGCTCTACCTGCTCGCCCTCAACCCCACCGACTCGGTCACCCAGGGCTTCCTCCCCGCCGCCGCGCGGCTCGGGCTCGACGTCACGGTGCTCACCGACCAGGCCGAGCCGCACCGGCGCGCCTACGCCGCGCAGGCACCCGCGCCGGAGGTGCTCGAATGCGACGTGCGGGACTTCCGCGAGGTGATCGGGCTGATATCCCGGCGGGAGGCGCCCGACGCGGTGTTCAGCAACAGCGACCACCTGCAGACCCAGACCGCCCTGGCCGCCGGGTACTTCGGGCTCCCGGCCAAGGACTGGAAGGCGACCCTGCGGGCCAAGAACAAGGGCGAGCTGCGCCGCCACCTGGCCGCCGCCGGCCTGGACGCCGTCCGCTCCGTCGAGCTCGACGCCGGCCAGGACCCGTCCACCCTGCGGGAGTTCGGCATCCCGTTCCCGGCCGTGGTCAAGCCGCGCGAGGGGGTCGCCAGCGAGGACGTCTCCCTGGTCGCCGACATCGAGGAGCTGGAGCGACGCTGCGCGCTGATCCAGCACCGGCGCCCCGGCGCCGCCCTGGTCGTCGAGGAGTTCCTGGAGGGGCGGCTGTGCACCCTGGAGACACTCGGCGACGGCAGACGGCGCCATGTCCTCGGCGGCTTCCGGACCAGGGTCTCCCCGCCCCCGCACTTCATCGAGGAGGTGCTGGACTTCGCCCCCGACCACCCCCGGCCGGTGGTCGCGCAGATCCTCGCCCAGCTCGACGCCCTGGGCGTCGGACTCGGCGCCTGCCACACCGAGTTCGTCGAGCAGCCGGACGGCCGGGCCCGGATCGTGGAGGTCAACTACCGGGCCATCGGCGACCAGTGCGACCTGATGCTGGCCGAGATCCTCGGCATCCCGCTGTTCGAGCACATCCTCGCCGCGCACCTCGGCCGCGAGCTGCCCGCGGACCTCACCGAGCGCTGCGCGGCCACCGGGAACCGGGCCCGCACCGAAGCGGTCTGCGCGGACCGGGCCGGCACCCTCACCACCGCCCCCGGCCCCTGGGACGAGGAACGCGACGGCGTCCGACTCGCCTACCGCCCGCTGCGCCCGCTCGGCGAGCACCACGAGCACTACCGCACCAACCGGGACTACCTCGGGGTGATCCGGGCCGTCGGCACCGACCAGAGCGCCGTGGACGCCGCCGTCGCCCGCTTCGTCGCGGCCAACCGCTGGGAGATCACCCCGTGAGCACCACCCACCGCCCCGCCGGGCCGCCCCGCTCCGCGCCCGGCCACCGCCCCGAGGAGCCCTCCGTCGCCGACCGGCTGACCCTGCGGGTCCTCTCCGCGCTGCTGCGCGAGGACGTGCTCGGACTGCGCACCCGCGGCACCCCGCAGGACCGGGCGGACGGCCGGTGGCTGGTGGCGGCGGAGACCGGCCTCGCGCTGCCCGTGACCGCGGAGGGCTTCCAGAGCGAGTACGCGGCCCGGCTCCCGCTGCTGGAGCTGGCCGGCCGCCCGCTGGCCGGGCTGGACGCCGTCCTGGCGGCCCTGACCGGCCTGGCCGAGGCCGAGGACCGGCCCGGCTGGGCGGCCTTCGCCGAGGAGTGCCGGCAGACCCTCGCCACCATGGAGCTGCACGAGCGCACCCGGGCCGGGACGCACACCGCGCTCACCGACCTGTACGGCGCCGACCCGGCCCACTGGAGCGGCCCCGCCGCCGCCCTGGGGCACGACACCCTGGCCGCCCACCTCGACCACCCGGTCTACCCCACCGCGCGCGGCCGCTCCGGTCTCACCGAACCCCAGCTGCGGTCCTACGCACCGGAGTTCCACCCCGCCTTCGAGCTGCGCTGGCTCGCCGTCCCGGCCGGCGCCCTCACCGCGCACGGCACCCGGCCACTGCCCAGCTGGTGGCCCACCCCGAGCTGGCTCGGCCTCGACCTCGCCGGCGGTGACGCCGCCTGGGCCACCCTGCCCGTGCACCCGCTCACCGTGGGCGAACCGCTCGCCGGGGCGCTGCGCTCCGTCGGCCTGGAGGACCGCGCCGTCCTCGCCGCCAAGCCGTACCTGACCGTCGTACCCACCCTCTCCATGCGCACGGTGGCCGTCGCCGACGACCCCGGACACCACCTCAAACTCCCGCTCGCCACCGCCACCCTGGGCCGGCTCAACCGCCGGACCATCAAGCCCGGGACGCTGCTCGACGGCGCGGCCGGCCAGCGGCTGTTCGAGGCCGTCCTGGCCCGCGAACCGCGCTTCGCCGGGCGGATCCTGCACGCCGACGAGCAGAGCTGGGCCCACGCCGGCCACGAACTGCTCGCCGTCCTGCTCCGCCGCCAGCCCGCCGGCGCCGGCCTGGAACACGCCGTCACCGTCCCGCTGGCCGCCCTGCTGGCCCCCGCCCCCGGTGGGCGCCTGGTGATCGACCACCTCGCCGACCGCTTCCACGGCGGCGACCCGGTCGCCCTCTACGACGCCGTGCTGGAGCCGCTGCTCGACTGGCAGGCCACCCTCTTCGGCTACGGCATCGCGCTGGAGTCCCACCAGCAGAACACCTCGCTGGTGTTCGACGAGGACGGCGGCCTGCGACTGCTCTACAAGGACGACGACGGGCCGCGCGTCCACACCGGCCGGCTCGCCGCCACCCTGGGCGAACACGCCCTCGCCGAGGCGGGGTTCGACGACGCCCGGATCCCCGGCCCCGAGGACGGACCGCTCACCGACCTCTTCGCCACCGTCACCGGCCACCTGTGCGCCGGCGCCCTGGCGTTCGGCCTCGCCGCCCACGGCCGCGCCGAACTCGGCGATCTGCTGGCCCTGTTGCGCGGGCGGCTGACCGCGGCCACCGACCGGATCGGTCCGGCCGGCGAGCCGCTGCGCGCCGCTCTGCTGGACGCCGACCGGCTGCCGGTCAAGGCCATGGTGACCGCCGGGACGCTGCTCACCAAGCAGCGTTCGGGAGCCGCCGACATCAACAAGCACTACACCGACGGGCCCAACTACCTGCGCCCCGACCGGGCCACAGCCACCACGGACACCACGGACACCCCAGGCGCCACCCGCACCACCGGCACCGCGGGCACCATGCGATGAGCGTCGACACCCCGGTGCGACACCCCGGCGCGGCACCCCGGCGGCGGCACCGCCCGCCCCGGCGGACCCGGGCGGCGCCGGGCGCACCCGGTGGCCGCCCGCGGCGCGGCCACCCCCCTCGTCCTCCCGTCCCGCCTGCGCTGGAGTAGTCGCCGATGACATCCGCCCTGCCCGCACCCGAACTCCCCACCCCCGACCGCGCGGTGGCCCACACCCTGCTCAACTGCCTGCTGCGCGAGATCTCCGGGCCGGAGCACCAGACCACCGTCACCGACGGATGGCTGCTGCTGCGCCTGCCCCGGCGCGGTGTCCTGCTCCGGGTCGCGCTGCGCCGCGTCTCGCTGCTGGGCGCGCACCGCTTCACCGGCCCGGTCGAGGAGGAACGGCCCTGCGGCTGGTCGCCGTTGACCTGGCAGGAGCTCGCCGGGTACGTCCAGGACGAGCTGGAGCTGCGCACCGGCACGGTGAACGAGGAGTTCCTGGAGCAGCTGGCCGCCAGCCACGCGGGCGTGCGCGCCGGGCTGGAGAGCCGGCCCGCCCCCGGTCCGGACCGCTACCTGGAGTCCGAGCAGGCCCTGCTGTTCGGGCACCGCTTCCACCCCGCGCCCAAGTCCCGCACCGCCGCGCGCGGCGACTGGCGCAGCTACGCCCCCGAGTCGCGCGCCGTGTTCCGGCTGCGGCACCTCGCCGTACGCCGGGAGCTGATCGCCGAATCCTCGCTGGACGCCTCCGCGACCGCCCTGCTCAACGGCCTGGCCGAAGCCCCCGACGGCTACCGGCTGCTGCCCGCCCACCCCTGGCAGTTCGACCTCCTCGCCGACCACCCGCTGCTGCGCGGCGCCCTGGCCCGCGGGGACATCCTGGACCTCGGGCCGGGCGGTGCGCCGTTCGCCGCGACCGCCTCGGTGCGCACCCTGCACGGCGCCGGCGCGTTCCTGAAGTTCAGCCTCAACGTGCGGATCACCAACTGCCTGCGCAAGAACGCCGCCTACGAGCTGACCGGCGCCGTCGCGCTGACCCGGCTGCTCGCCCCCGCGCTGGGCGACCTCGCCGAGCGCTACCCGGACGCCGCGATGCTGCGCGAACCCGCCTTCCGTACCCTGGCCGTGCCCGGCCCGGACGGCCGCCCCGACCGGGACCTGTACGAGGGCTTCGGCCTGATCGTCCGCGAGGGCTTCGCCGGCGCGCTGCGGCCCGGCGTCACCCCGCTGCTGGCCGCCGCCGTCGCGGACGAGCACCCGACCAGCTCCGCGCACATCTCGCGGCTGCTCGCGGGAGGCGGCACGCGGGAGGCGCTCGACTGGTGGACGGACTACCTGCGGCTGCTCGTCCCCCCGGTGCTCGCGGCCTACTTCGACCACGGCGTGGTGCTGGAGCCGCACCTGCAGAACGTGCTGATCGGCGTCGACGGCACCGGGCGGCCCGTCCAGGTGCTCTTCCGCGACCTGGAGGGCACCAAACTCGTCCCCGAGCGGAACGCCGCCCTGCTCGCCGCCCTGCCGCCCGAGGTGGCCGGCGCGCTGGCCTACGACGCCGAGCGCGGCTGGGACCGGGTGGTCTACTGCCTGCTGGTCAATCACCTCGCCGAACTGCTGGCCGCGCTCGCCGACCGCCACCCGGAGGCGGAGCGCGCCCTCTGGGAGGCCGTCCGGAGCGTCCTGGCGCGGTACTCCGACGCGCACGGCCGCCCGCCCCGGCTGCGCGCCCTGCTGGCCGGGGTCCCGCTGCCCGCCAAGGCCAACCTGCTCACCCGCTGGGAGCGCCGGCCCGACCGCGAGGCCGGCTACGTCCGCCTGCCCTCCCCGCTGGCGGGCGGCATCCCGGCGGAGGCGGCCCACCGGCTCCCGCGGGCCGCCCGCACCCCAGTGTGGAGCGGCCGGTGAACGCCGGCGCCACCCCTCCCACCCCTCCCCACCTGGAGCACCAGATGACCGACGCCGTCCGCCGGCACGTGGCCGCGCTCGACCCGGAGGAGCTGCCCGCGTACGTCTACGACCTGACCGCGCTGCGGGCGCACGCCGCCGCCGTCCGGGCCGCGCTGCCCACGCGCGTCGAGCTGTACTACGCCGCCAAGGCCAACCCGGACGCGCCCGTGCTGGCCGCGCTGCGCGGCGCGGTCGACGGCTACGAGGTCTCCAGCGGCGGTGAGCTGGCCCACGTCCGGCAGGCCGTGCCGGACGCGCCGCTGGCCTTCGGCGGGCCGGGCAAGACGCCCGCCGAGATCGCCGCCGCGCTGGACGCCGAGGTGCGCCGCTGGCACGTCGAGAGCGAGCAGGAGCTGCACCGGCTCGCCACCGCGCTGACCGACCGCCCGGACGCGGAGGTGGACGTCCTGCTGCGGGTCAACCTGCCGGTGGGCCCGGGCACGCTGGACGCGGTGGCACTCTCGATGGGCGGCCGCCCGACGCCGTTCGGCCTGGACCCGGAGCGCGCCGAGGCCTGCGTCCGCCTGCTGACCGACCCGTCCGGGCCGCTCGGAGCGCTGCTCCCGCGCCTGCGGCTGCGCGGTGTGCACGCCCATCTGGCGAGCGGGCTGTCGGCGGCGCGGCAGCTGGCCGTCGCCGGGCAGATCGTCGACTGGTCGACCCGGACGGCCCAACGGCACGGGTTCCGCCTGGCCGAGGTCAACGTGGGCGGCGGCATGGCCGTCGACTACGCCGACCCGGGGGCGCGGTTCGACTGGCCGGCCTTCGGCGCGGGCCTGGCCGGGCTGCTCGACCGCCACCCCGGACTCACCCTGCGGATCGAACCCGGCCGCGCGCTGACCGCCCACTGCGGCTGGTACGCCACCGAGGTGCTGGACGTGAAGGTGAGCCACGGCGAGGACTTCGCGGTCGTCCGCGGCGGCACCCACCATCTGCGCACCCCGGCCACCCGGGGACACGACCAGCCCTTCACCGTCCTGCCGGTCGACGCCTGGCCGCACCCGTGGCCGCGCCCGGCCGTCACCACCGGCCGCGCCACCCTGGCCGGCCAGCTCTGCACCCCGAAGGACGTCCTGGCCCGCGCCGCCCCGGCGGCCCGGGGCCTGCGGACGGCGGACCGGGTGCTCTTCGCGATGGCCGGCGCCTACGCGTGGAACATCTCGCACCACGAGTTCCTCATGCACCCCCGGCCGGGCTTCCACTACCTGGACGAGGACCCGGCAGCGGACCCGGGCCGGCGCGCCGACGGCTGACGGCGGCGCGCCGGCCCTCGGCGGGACCCGGCCGACCCGCGCTCCAGGGGCTGGCGAAGGTCCGGACCGCACTGACGTGCGAAAGTGGTAGCCAGCGAAGGGAGCGCGCAACGTGCTGATGGACAGGGTGGCGGAGATTCTCGCCGAGGCGTCTGCCGAGGTGGTGGAGCCGCGGTTCCGCGCGCTGGCCGCCGGCGAGGTGATGGAGAAGGCCCCCGGCGAGGTGGTGACGGTGGCCGACCGCGAGGCCGAGGTGATCATCGGGCGACGGCTGCGCGAGCTGCTGCCCGTCCCGGTGGTCGGCGAGGAGGCCGTCGCCGCCGATCCGGACCTCGCGCGGGCGCTGCACTCCGAGCCCGCCGTCTGGCTGGTCGACCCGGTGGACGGCACCTCGAACTTCATCGCCGGCCGCCCCGACTACGCCGTGATGACCTCGCTGGTGCGCTCCGGGCAGACCGTCGCCTCCTGGATCTGGCAGCCGGCCACCGCCACCAGCTACACCGCCGAGCTGGGCTCCGGCGCCTGGCGCAACGGTCGCCGCCTGACCCGGACCCCCGCGGCCGGCGGGCCGGCCGCGTGGCGCGGGGCGCTGAAGAGCCGCTTCCTGGAGCCGGAGCTGCGCCGGACCCTGGAGAAGAACGCGGCGGACGGCTTCGGCGAGATCACCCCCGGCCGGAACGCCGCCGGGGTCGAGTACCCGGACGTCGCCGAGGGCGCACTGGACTTCATCCTCTACTGGCGCACCCTGCCCTGGGACCACGCGCCCGGATCGCTGCTGGTCACCGAGGCCGGCGGGGTCTCCGCCCGGCTCGACGGCAGCCCCTACCGGCCGGAGGCCCCGGGCTGCGAGGACGGCCTGCTGGTCGCCGCCGACCAGGAGAGCTGGGACCGCACCCGCGCCGTCCTGCTCGGCCGGTGGCGGACCGGCCGCCCGGCCGCCGGGCGGTGACCCGCTACCAGAGGACCGGGAGCCGCTCCGGCAGGCGCTTGATGAAGCCGGGCCGCCAGGCCAGCTGCTCGACCGGCAGGGCGAGCCGCAGGCCCGGCAGGCGCTCGACCAGTGCCGTGATCGCGATCTCGGCGTGCGTGCGGCCGAGCGCCGAGGCCGGGCAGAAGTGCCGGCCCGCGCCGAAGGCCAGGTGCGGGTTCTCGGCCCGGTCGAGGTCGATCCGCTCCGGGTCCGGGAAGACGGCCGGGTCGTGGTTGGCCCCCTCGACCAGGACCAGCACCAGCTCCCCCGCCTTCACCAGGACCTCGCCGACCCGCACGTCCGCCAGCGCGATCCGGGGCAGCGCGTCGCCGATCGACAGGTTGACCCGCAGCAGCTCGTCCACCGCCCGCCCGATCGCGGCCGGTTCCCGGCGCAGCCGGTCGGCCAGCTCCGGCCGTTGGACCAGCCGGATGACGGCGTCCAGCAGGAACGCGGAGGTGGAGACGGCGCCCGCGCCGAACAGCGAGAGCGCGACGGTGGCCAACAGCTCGTCACCGACCCGCTCCGCGACGTCCGGCGAGCGCCGCAGTTCGGCGAAGCGGCCGAGCAGGCCCTCCGTCGGCGCCGGGTCGGCGACGAGCCGCTCCCGCATGTAGGCGAGGTCCTTGTACCAGTTGGGCGCGGAGCCCTCGAACGGCACCGGGCTGGTCAGGAAGGCGACGTCGATGCCCGCCATCAGCCGCCGCCAGTCGTCGACGGGCAGGCCGAGCAGGCGGCAGTGCAGGGCGGCCGAGTACGGCTCGGCGAAGGCGTCCCGCAGATCGGCGGGGCCGCCCTGCTCGACCAGGGCGTCGAGCAGCCGGTGCGCCTCGGCCTGCAGCCAGCCGTCCAACTCCTTGTCGGCGCGCGGCGAGAGGGTCTTCATCACGGCGTTGCGCAGACCGGTGCTGTTGATGTTGCCCATGTTGTTCACCACCTCCGGCGGGATGGTGAGGGCGTACTGGCGCGGGACGCCGGGGTTGGCGGTGTCCTTGAGGCTGAACCGCTCGTCCTCCAGGACCTGCTTGGCCAGCGGGTAGCTGCTGACCAGCCAGGCCGGGTCGCCGGTCATGGTGCGGACCCGGGCGACGGGCCGCTCGGCACGCAGCCGGTTCGCCTCCTCGGGCAGCACGTCGCCCCGGCGGGAGAGCGGGAAGGTGAGGTCGGTCATGGGTGTACTCCCTGGGATCGGGCGCGGGTACGGGCGCGGGCGCAGGATCGGGCGCGGGTACGGGCGCAGGATCGGGCTCGGGCGCGGGTAGCGGGTGCTGGTGCTGGTACGCGCGCGGGCCGACGGGTACCGGCGCGGGGCGGCACGGGTGCGGCTCCAGTCGGGGCCGCTCCGGCACAGGGCGCGCGAGTGATCGGCCGGGCGGGGGCGCCGGCGAGCACGGCGGGCGCGGGCCGCGACGACGGCAGCGGCAGAGCCGGCGGCAGCGCCGACGGATGGGCGCACTCAGGCCGCGCGCGACTGCGGGACGGCCCCCGCGGCGGCCGTCGGCGCGGCCGGGCGGACCACCGCGTAGGCCTGGCCGGGCGCCGCCCGCAGACCCTCATGGCGACCGAACAGGACAGGTGTGAGCGGGAGTTGGAGGTGGTAGCAGCTGACCGAGGAGGGCACGCCGAGCAGCGCCGGGGTGTCCAGGAAGAACGGCAGCTCGGCGGTGATGTACCGCAGGCCGGCGGCGAGTTGGGCCTCGTTCGGGGCCAGCCCCTCGTCCAGCCGGGCGGCCAGGAAGCCGCGCGCCATGGCCTCGGCGGCGGCGTGGAACTCCGGGTCGGCGCGCAGCGCGTCGACGGCCCGCCGGTGCAGCCGCCGGTAGGCGGGGTCGCCGGCGAAGTCGGAGAGCGCGTGCGTCCGGACGCCGTCCCGGCTCCCGGCCTCCTCGACGCCGCGGGCGATCCGTCGGGCGGTGGCCTTCACCTCCTTGGCGGCCCGCCGGTGGGCGTGCTCGGGGGTGTAGCCGAAGGTCTCGTACTGGGACTCGACATGCAGATCGGCGTGGACGATGTCGATCCGTTCGAAGAACTCCCGCCCCCACCCTATGAGTTCGGCGATCCGCCGGTGACTGAAATAGCTGTTCCCCGGGCTGACGCCGATGAGCAGGTGCTCGCCGCGACGCCATATCTCCCCGCAACGGTCGGAGAACGGAAGTGCCTCGTACACGGTTCGATCGATGGGGGTGGCACGTTCGCCCAGGAGGGTTTCGCGCATGCCTTGCCTCCGCTTCGCAGAAATGGTCACAGGACTGGCTTCGGGTGCTTCAAGCGGTTTTACCGGGATTCACAGAAGTGCATGACGGGTAGGCGGAGTTCGCCCCTGTACAGAGGTGGACTCACCGCATGCGGATGGCGCGCGCCTGGTCAGGCGGCCTGCCCCGGGGAGCCGTGTGCGCTTGGTGGGGCGGCGACCACATGAAGTTACCGCCGCCGTTCGGGATCTCCGCAAGCCCTGCCGAGGGGTTGGCGGATTCTCATCACCGGGCGGCCTGAATCAGCCTGTACTCCTCCGGAAAGGTATGTCCACGGAGGCTTTCCGGGGGCGGCCGAATATCCCCCGGACAGCATGTCACGCCAGTGTGCCTTCCTCCAACATCCGCCCGTGAAAAGGGCTTTGTCTTGGCAACGACGGGACCCGGGCGCGGGGCTAGTCGGCCGCGATTTCCCGGCCGGTCCGGACCACCCGGCCCAGCAGGGCGCCGACCTCGGCGGCGGTGGTGTGCGGATTGAGCAGGGTCAGCTTCAGCCGGACCCGGCCGGGGCCCTCGCCCGGCAGTTCGGTCCGGCCGACGACGGCGCGCCCGGTGCGCAGCAGGGTCCGGCGCAGCTCGCCGTTGATCGCGTCGACGGCCGCCCGGTCGGCCGCCGTCACCTCCGGGCGGCTCGGCGGGCGGTAGCGGAACAGCACGGTGGTCAGGACGGGTTCGCCGTGCAGTTCCAGCTCGGGCTCGGCCCGGACGGCCTCGGCGGCGTCCAGCGCCAGCTGGTGACAGGCGTCGACCAGCCGGCCGAGCCCGGCCCGGCCGAGGGTGCGCAGGGTGACGGCGATCTTGAACGCGTCGGCCCGCCGGGTGGTGCGCAGGGAGCGGCCCAACAGGCTGGGGTAGCCGGCCTGTTCGTCGTCGGCCGGGTTGAGGTACTCCGCGCGGCGGGCGAGCGAGACGTAGCTCTCGGCGCGGCGGACCAGGAAGATCCCGGCGGCGGCGGGCTGCCACCCCAGCTTGTGCCAGTCGAGCGAGACGGAGTCGGCCCGGGCGATGCCGTCGAGCAGCGGGGCGAGGCGGTCGGAGAGCAGCGCGCCGCCCCCGTACGCGGCGTCGACGTGCAGCCAGGCGCCGTAGCGGGCGGCGAGGTCGGCGGCGGTGTGCAGCGGGTCGACCGCGCCGGTGTCGGTGGTGCCGGCCGTGGCCACGACGGCGATCGGGGTCTGGCCGGCCCAGCTGACCTCGGCCAGGGCGCGGGCCAGCGCGTCCGGGTCCATCCGCAGGTCGCGGTCGACGGGGACGGGGACGACGGCGCGTTCGCCGAGGCCGAGCAGTGCCGCGGCGCGCTGGACGGAGAAGTGGGCGGCGCGGGAGGCGATGATCCGCGGCACGACGCCGGGCGGGATCCCCTCCACCTCGACGATGCCGTCGAGCTTCTGGTCGCGGGCCAGCATCAGGCCCATCAGGTTGGACTCGGTGCCGCCGGAGGTGAGCACACCGGCCGCGGCGGCCGGGTCGTAGCCGACCAGCTCGGCCAGCTCGGCGATCAGCGCCGTCTCCAGGGCCGTCGCGGCCGGGGCCTGGTCCCAGGAGTCCTGCGAGGGGTTCAGCGCGCTGACGGCGAGGTCGGCGGCGGCCGCCACGGCGAGCGGCGGGCAGTGCAGATGGGCCGCGCAGGCGGGGTCGGCCGGATCGGCGGCCCCGTGCGCGAGCAGTTCGGTGAGCCGGGCGAGCGCCGGCGCCCCGTGCGCGTCGGCCAGCCCCGCGAGGGCCTGGGCGGCGAGGTCGTCGGGCCGGCCGGCCGGCAGCGGTCCGGCCCGGCGGGCGGTCCCGGCGGCCAGCGCGTCCAGCACCTCGGTGAGCAGCGGGGCGAGCGCCGCCGGGCCGCCGGGGCCGCCGGCCAGCGCGTCGGGGGCGGCCGGGGCACCGCGGGGAACGGCCGCGAGCCGGGCGGACGGATCCGCGCCCGGGTGGCCGGCCCCTCCCCGGGTGGTCACCGTCCCTCCGCGGCGACCGCCGCGAGGGCGTCGGCGAGGCGGTCGAGTACGGCGGCCGTCTGCTCGTCGGTGATGGTGAGCGGCGGCAGCAGCCGCAGGACGGCGTCGTGCCGGCCGCCGAGTTCGACGATCAGGCCGCGGGCCAGGCAGGCCTCGCGGACCTTGACGGCGAGCGCGGGCGCGGCCGGGCGGGCCCCGCAGGCGTCCGGTTCGGCGGTCGGGTCGACGAGCTCGACGCCCAGCATCAGCCCGCGGCCGCGCACCTCGCCGATCAACGGCAGCTCGCCGGCCAGCGCCCGCAGCCGCTCGGCCATCCGGGCGCCGACCAGGTCGGCCCGCTCGACCAGGCCGTTCGCGGCGACGTACCGCAGGGTGGCTGCGCCGGCCGCCATGGCGAGCGTGTTGCCGCGGAAGGTCCCGGTGTGCGCGCCCGGCCGCCAACGGTCGTACTCCTCGCGGTAGACGACGACGGCGAGCGGCAGGCTGCCACCGATCGCCTTGGAGAGCACCATGGCGTCCGGGACGATCCCGCTGTGCTCGACCGCCCACATCGCGCCGGTGCGGCCCACCCCGGTCTGCACCTCGTCGACGATCAGCGGGATGCCGCGCTCGGCGGTGATCCGGCGCATCGCGCGCAGCCACTCGTCGGGGGCGGGGACGACACCGCCCTCCCCCTGGACCGCCTCCAGGATCATCGCGGCGGGCCGGACCACACCGCCCGAGGGGTCGTCCAGCAGCCGCTCGGCGTAGGTCGCGGCGAGCTCGGTGCCCGCCTCGCCGCCGACGCCGAACGGGCAGCGGTAGCCGTACGGGTAGGGCAGCCGGACCACCTCGCCGCCGCCCGGCAGGGGCTCCTTGACGGCGACGTTGCCGGTCAGCGCGAGGGCGCCGGCCGTCATGCCGTGGTAGGCGCCGGTGAAGGCGAGCGCGCCGGAGCGACCGGTGGCGGTCTGCATCAGTTTGAGCGCGGCCTCGACGGCGTCCGTCCCCGCCGGGCCGCAGAAGTGCACCCGGGCCTGCCGGCCGAACTCCTTCGGCAGGCTCTCGAACAGCGCGGTGGTGAAGTCGTCCTTCTCGGCGGTGGCGAGGTCCAGCAGGTGCAGCGGGGCACCGCTGTCCAGGGTGCGGCGGATCGCCTCCAGCACCACCGGGTGGTTGTGGCCGAGCGCGAGCGTGCCTGCCCCGGAGAGGCAGTCCAGGTAGCGGCGGCCGTCGGCACCCTCGACCGTCATGCCGTTGGCGCGCACCGGGACGATCGGGAACGACCGGGCGTAGGTGCGGGCGGCGGACTCGCGGACGCGCTGGCGGCGCAGGATGGCGTCGCCCGGGGCCTGGGCGGGGACGGCGGCGGGGACGGCGGCGAGCGTCAAGGCGAACTCCCAAGAAGTTAGGTAAGCCTAACTTTACTTCCCTGGCCTGGCCGGACGGGCCCCGGGGGCCCAGAACCACCCGAGCGGGTGACGCGGCGTCCGCCTGCCCAACGAGCGAACGGCCCCCGGGTTACGGTCCGCGCGCTACTCTCGCCCCCATGTCGCCCACGCCCGCACCCGCCCCCGAGACCCCCGAGGCTCCCGGATCCGCCGGCCCGGCCGGCCCCGACGCCGAGCACACCGCCGAACTGGCCCGCACCCGCGCGTTCTTCGCCGTCCGCGCGGCCGGCTGGGACGCCAAGTTCCCCGAGGACGGCCCGCGCTTCGCCGCCGCGATCGCCACCCTCGGCCTGCGCCCGGGCGACCGCGTCCTGGACGCCGGCTGCGGGACCGGCCGCGCACTCCCCCTGCTGCGCGCGGCGGTCGGGCCCGACGGCCGGGTGATCGGCGCCGACGTCACCCCCGAGATGCTGCGCGTGGCCGACGCCCGCCACCACGGCACCGCCGCCCTGCTGACCGCCGACTGCGCCCGCCTCCCGCTGGCCGACGCCTCCCTGGACGCCGTCTTCGCCGCCGGGCTGATCTCCCACCTGAGCGACCTGGACGGCGCCCTGCGCGAACTCGCCCGCGTCACCCGCCCCGGCGCCGCGCTCGCCCTCTTCCAGCCCATCGGCCGGGCCGCGCTGGCCGCCCGCCACGGGCGCGAACTGACCCCCGATGACCGCCGCGCCGAACCCCACCTGCGCCCGCTGCTGACCGCCACCGGCTGGCGCCTGGACAGCTATACGGATACGGACGACCAGTTCCTCGCACGGGCGACACGGGTCAACCTCTAGTTGACACCGCCGGTGGTAACCTGGCCGCATGTCCGAGCCGATGGATGCCGCGCCGACCTCGCGTCCGGTGAAGAAGTACAGCGTGTCGATGCCCGAGGACGTGGCCGAGGAGGTCCGCGCCCGCGTGGGCAAGGGCTCGTTCAGCGCCTACGTCACCGCAGCGGTCAGACAGGCGATAGAGCGCGAGCACCTTGCCGAACTCGTCGACGACTACGTGCGTCGCCATGGCGAGATCCCCGAAACCGCCCGGGCCCAGGCGGCTCGCGAGGCCGAGGAAGCGGAGCGGAGGTACGCACAGTGGCTCGCCGAACAGGGAACCAGCGAATCCCTGGCCAGCTGACGCCTGGGGCACTCGTACTGGACAGCCAGGGCCTGTCCCTGGCCATCGCCGAGGATCCGCTGGTGATGGCCAGGATCGACCACGCCAAGACTCACGGCGCCCGGGTGGTCGTCAGCACGCTGACGTTGATCGAGGCGATGAATCCGCGGCAGCCACAGCCTCGTTGGGACTTCGTCGTCTCCCGCCTCAATGTCGAGGAAGTGACCCGGCTGCTGACTCGGCAGGCGATGGCACTCCTCGTGGCCGCCGGGCTGCACGGCCACAAGTACGCGATCGACGCCGTCGTCGCCGCCACTGCCATGGCGCAACCCGGACCCGTCCGGCTCCTCACCAGCGACATCGACGACATGGCGAAGCTCTGCGACAAGCGGGTCATGCTGATCCCGGTCTGATGCCTCCCCCGCCGCCCGTCCAGCGGTAGCAGAGCTCCGGGCGGCCGACGTTGCCGTACTGCGGCTCGCGGGCGGCCAGTCCGGTGTCCACGAGGTGCTCCAGGTAGCGGCGGGCGGTGATCCGGGAGACTCCGGCGGTGGTGCCGGCGGCCGCCGCGGAGATCCCGGTGCGGGCCTCCCGCAGGACGGCGGCGAGGGTGTCCAGCGTGGCGGCGCTCAACCCCTTGGGGAGGGCCGTGCGTTCGGGGGTGCGCAGCAGGGCGAGGGCCTGGTCGACCTCGTCCTGGCCGGTGGCCTCGCCGGTGCGGCCCAGGGTGTCGCGGTACCGGGCGTAGCGCTCCAGGCGGTCGTGCAGGGCGGCGGCGCCGAACGGCTTCAGCAGGTACTGGACGACACCCGCCGAGACGGCCTGGCGGACCATCGCGAGGTCCCGGGCCGAGGTGACGGCGATGACGTCGGTGGTGTGGCCGGCCGCGCGCAGCGTTCCGCAGAGCTGCAGGCCGTGCCCGTCGGGCAGGTAGAGGTCGAGCAGGGTGAGGTCGACGGGCCGGCCGGCCGCCCGGGCGCGGTCCAGGAAGCGCAGCGCGTCGGCGCAGCTGTGCACCGTGCCCACGGCGTGGAAGCCCGGTTCCCGCTGGACGTAGAGGGTGTGGGCGGCGGCGGCCACCGGGTCGTCCTCGACCACCAGGACGGCGATGTCGGGCCGGTCCGGGGAGCGGTTCACGACGCCACCGCCCCGCGCCGCCCCGGCACCCGGTCGAGCGACGACCGGTCCAGCGGTGGACGGTCCAACGGCGGGCGGTCCAGCGGCAGCCGGACGGTCAGCACGGCGCCGCGGTCCCGGCCGACCTCGACCGTGCCGCCGTTGCGCCGGGCGGTCTGGGCGACCAGGGCGAGCCCCAGGCCGTGGCCGCGGCCGTCCTGCTTGGTGCTCCAGCCGCGCCGGAACACGTCGTCCACGGCGCCCGGGTCGATCCCGGCGCCGGTGTCGGCGACCCGCAGCAGCAGGTGGTCGCCGTCGACGCGGGCGGTGACGGTGACCTCGGGCTGGTCCGGGCGGTCGGCGGCGCCGGCGATCGCGGCGTCCACCGCGTTGTCGACCAGGTTGCCGAGCACGGTGATCAGGTCGCGGGCGGCGAGGTCCGGGGGCAGCACCCCGTCGTCGATCCGGCTGTCCTCGGTGAGCGTCAACTCCACGCCCCGCTCGGCCGCCTGGGCGGCCTTGCCGAGCAGCAGGGCGGCCAGCACCGGTTCGCCGACGGCAGCGACCACGCGGTCGGTGAGCTGTTGGGCGAGCGCGAGTTCGGCGGTGGCGAACTCCACGGCCTGCTCGTGGCGCCCGAGTTCGATCAGCGAGACGACCGCGTGCAGCCGGTTGGCGGCCTCGTGCGCCTGCGCGCCGAGTGCTTCGGTGAAGCTCTTCACCGAGTCCAACTCACCGGTGAGGGACTGCAGTTCGGTGTGATCGCGGAGGGTGACGACCCGGCCGAGGCCGGTCCCGATGGTGGAGGTGTTGAGCACCAGCACCCGCTCGGCGGTCAGCTGCACCTCGTCCCGGACCGGCTCCTCGCCGAGCACGGCCGCCACCAGGGCCTCCGGCAAGCCCAGCGTGTCGATCGGCCGCCGCTCCACCTCGCCCGCCAGTGCCAGGAGTTCGCGGGCGGCGTCGTTGCAGAGCACCACCCGGTGCTTGTGGTCGAGCAGCACCAGGCCCTCGCGCACCGAGTGCAGGGTCGCCTGGTGGTACTCGTAGAGGTGACTGAGTTCGGCCGGGCCCATGCCGTGGGTGTGCCGCCGCAGACGGGAGTTGGCGAGGTAGGTGCCGAGCCCTCCGACGGCGAGCGCGGCCACCGCGACCGCGACCAGCGCGAGCAGCGGTCCGCGCAGCTGCGCGGAGATGGACTGCACCGTGATGCCCGCGCTGACCAGCGCGACCACCCGGTGCCGGTCGTCCAGCACCGGGGTGACCACCCGCACCGACGGCCCCAGCGTGCCGGTGTACGTCTCGCTGCGGGTCTCCCCGGCGAGGGCCCAGTCGATGTGCCCGAGGAAGGTCCGGCCGATCTGCTCGGGCAGCGGGTGCGTCCAGCGCACCCCCGCGGTGTCCATCACGGTGATGAACGAGACCCCGGTGTCCACCCGGACCTGCTCGGCGTAGGGCTGGAGGACGGCGGTCGGGTCCGGCCCGGCGACGGCCGCGCGCACCGACGGGGAGTCGGCCACCGAGCGGGCGACCGCGGTGACCTGGCGGCGGGCCGCGTCCTCGGTGCGGTCGGCGGTGAACAGGTAGGCGAGCACGGCACCGCCGGCCACCACGGCGGCGACGATCACCACCTGGACGACGAAGAGCTGTCCGGCCAGGCTGCGCACCGGCCGGCGCGGCGAGGGGAGGGTTCGCGCGGACATGCCTGACAGTGTGCACCACCGCCGGAACCCGGCCCGGGCCAAGCCCGGTGCGCCCGGACCCGTGCGGGGCGTGAACTCTATGAACGCAAACGTGACCTCCGTCACGGCACGGCCCATAGTCGGAGCGGCCCACCACCCGGGGCCGCCAGGACCGCAGGGCGAAGGAGCCGCAGATGTCGATCACCGGAGCAGGGCCGCAGGCGGGAGGCAGACGCCGGGACCGCACCCACTACCTCTACCTCGCGGTGATCGCGGCGGTGGTCGCGGGTGTGGCGGTCGGGCTGGCCGCGCCGTCGTTCGCGGTCGAGCTGAAGCCGATCGGCACCGGGTTCGTCAATCTGATCAAGATGATGATCAGCCCGGTGATCTTCTGCACCATCGTGCTGGGCATCGGCTCGGTGACCAAGGCGGCGAAGGTCGGCAAGGTCGGCGGGCTGGCCCTCGGCTACTTCCTCACCATGTCGACCGTGGCGCTCGCCATCGGCCTGCTGGTCGGCAACCTGCTGGAGCCCGGCAGCGGACTGCACCTGACCGCCGCGCTGGCCAAGTCCGGCCACGCCCAGGCGGCCGCCGGAGGCGCCCAGTCCACCGCCGACTTCCTGCTCGGGATGATCCCGACCACCATGTTCTCGGCCCTCACCGAGGGCAAGGTGCTGCAGACGCTGCTGGTCGCCCTGCTGGCCGGCTTCGCCCTCCAGGCGATGGGCCCCGCCGGCGCGCCCGTCCTGCGCGGGATCGAGCACGTGCAGCGACTGGTGTTCCGGGTCATGTCGATGATCATGTGGGTGGCGCCGATCGGCGCGTTCGGCGCGATGGCGGCGGTGGTCGGCGCGACCGGCACGGCCGCCCTGAAGAGCCTCGCCGTGATCATGATCGGCTTCTACCTCACCTGCGCGCTCTTCGTCGTCGTGGTGCTCGGCACGCTGCTGCGGCTGGTCGCCGGGGTGAACGTGTTCGCGCTGCTGCGCTACCTCGGCCGCGAGTTCCTGCTGATCCTCTCCACCTCCTCCTCCGAGAGCGCGCTCCCCCGGCTGATCGCCAAGATGGAGCACCTGGGCGTCAGCCGTCCGGTCGTCGGCATCACCGTGCCGACCGGCTACAGCTTCAACCTGGACGGCACCGCGATCTACCTCACGATGGCCTCGATCTTCATCTCCGAGGCGATGGACAAGCCGATGTCGGTGGGCGAGCAGCTGTCGCTGCTGGTCTTCATGGTGATCGCCAGCAAGGGCGCGGCCGGTGTCACCGGCGCCGGGCTGGCCACCCTCGCGGGCGGCCTGCAGTCGCACAAGCCGGCCCTGGTGGACGGCGTCGGCCTGATCGTCGGCATCGACCGCTTCATGTCCGAGGCGCGGGCCCTGACCAACTTCGCGGGCAACGCGGTGGCCACCGTGCTGATCGGGCACTGGACCGGCGAGCTCGACCGGGAGCGGGCCCGGCAGGTCCTGGCGGGCGCGGTGCCGTTCGACGAGCGGACGCTGGTGGACGCCCACGGCGCTCCCGGTACGGCCGGCACCCCGGAGGAGGCCGCCGACCCCGGGGTCACCGACGGCCCGGACCGGCAGCCGGATCCCGTCCCCGTCCAGGGCGGCACCCCGAGCAGGACGGCCGCCTGAAGCCGCCCCCGCTCCCCCTCGCTCCCCCGGTCCGGCGCCTCGTTCAACCCCCCGAGCGGCGCCGGGCCGGGGGTCCGCCCGCGCCGGCCCGCCCGCGCCCTCGGCGGGCGGCGCCGCGCCCGACGTGCACGACGACCCGCGCGACGTGCACGACGACCCGCCGCCGGACGCCCGTCAGAGCCCGTCAGAGCCCGTCAGAGCTCGTCGGATCCGCTGACCGCCCAGCTCAGGCCGCTCGCCGGATCCTCCACCGCGACGTGCAGGTGGCGCAGCCCGTCCTCCGGATCGCACCAGGTGAAGCAGCGCATCCGGGCCACCAGGGCGTTCACCTCCGAGCGGTGCGGTCCGCCGGCCCCGGCCATCGCGCCGAGCGCCCGCCACACCGCCAGCCGGCCCTGCGCCGACCCGTGCGCCCGGTCCACCGACCCGGCCTGGAGCAGCACCGGGTAGACGAGCGCGAAGGGCAGGTACCCGCCGGTGATCCGTCGCCCGGGCGCCAGCAGCGTGGCGGCCTGCGGCGCCGGGCCCCGGGCGCAGACCACCTCCACCCAGTCCGCCAGCGCGGCCAGCGTCCGGGTGGTGCGCTGTCCGCGCAGCCGGCCGCCCGGTTCGGGCAGCAGGACCGGGCCGAGGCCCTCGCGGGTGGCGGGCAGCGTCAGCAGCGCGCTGCGCGAACCGCCGTCCGGCAGGTACTCCCGGACCCGCACGCCCTCGCCCCAGCCGGCCGACTCCCAGGGCTCCAACTGCAGCGGGATGCCCTCGGGATCCGGCTCGGCCCCGTACGAGAGGTCCTCGCCGATCAGGACCCGGGTGTGCGCGACCAGCCGGCGCACCGGCGCCGGGCCGAGCAGCGGGGCCAGCCGCAGCCAGGAGTGCCGGGTGGCCAGCACCTCCCAGAGCGGACCGGCGTCGTGGTCCGCCGGCCCGGCCGCCGTGCCGGGACCCCCGTCGTGGTCGAACAGGCGGACGGCCAGCTCGGGCGGCGCGGCGTACGCGATCAGGTGGCCGAGCGGCGCCGTCTCCGCCGCCGCCCGGGCCTCGCCGTCGCGCGCCACGGCGAGGGCCCGGGCCCGCCGGTAGTGGCCGAGCAGCTCGGGCCAGCGGCCGTCCTCGGCCAGGGTGCGGAGGCGATGCTCCTCGTACGTGATCACGATGCGCAGCGTACGGGCCGGGGCCTCGCATCAGCTGACTTGTCGTCAGTTCGGTGCGTCGGCCGCCGCTCACCACCACCCGACGGCACGCAGCGGGGCGTCGCGGGCGGGGCGGGCCCGGCCCGCCTCGGCGTGGCGCTCGTGCCCGTGCCCGTGCCCGCCGGGGTGCGCGTGGCCGCCCGGGTGCTCGTCGACGCGCTCGGCCGGGCGTTCGACCGGGTTCCGGGCGGGGCGCCCACCCGGACAGCCGGCCTCGCGCCCGGTCTCGACCCGACGCCCGGTCTCGGCCCGACGCCCGCCGCCGGTGGCGCGCCACCCGCGCCCGCCCTCCCGCTCCAGGACCACCCGCAGCCGGGTCAGCGCGCGGCGCCGGGTGACCGCCAGCGTGGAGCGGTGCACGCCCAGCAGGGCGGCGGCCTCGTCGACGCTGTACCCGGCGAGATCGACCAGCCGCACCACCCGGGCCTGCTTCGCCGTCAGGCAGTCCAGCAGCCTGGCCACCTCCCAGCAGGCCAGCAGCTCCCCCAGCCCGCCGCCGAGCGGATCGGCCACGGCGTGCTCCTCCGCCGCCGACTCGGACAGCGTCGCCCGGCGGCGTTCACGCCGCCACTGGTCGCGCACCAGGTTCGCCATGGTGGTGAACGCGTAGGCGTAGGGCTGCGGATGGCCGAGGAAGCGCTCGGGGCGGCGGGAGATCCTCAGGTACGCGTCGTGGACGATGTCGTCGGCGGCCACCGGACTCCCGGTGAGCGAGACCGCCGCGCGACGGAGCCGGGGCAACAACTCCGTGAACACCCGGTTGAATTCGGCCGAGTTGGGAGTGGGGCCACGATCCGGCTCCCGCCCACCCCGGCGCCGACCGCTGGATTCCATGCCGCTCCCTCGGAAATCGGCACCCCGAAGCCGCAGTTGACGATCCGATCGCCAACCCGCCTGTGACGCACATCACATCATAGTTCGTCCTCTCACTCTGCGCAGTCATTCGTGTGCAGTGCGTCATCAGCCGGACGGGGGCGGGGTCTTCGGGCTCCGGCCCACCCGGCCGGGACGGGCACCACGACCCGAGGAGAGCGCACCATGTCAGGTTGTATCGCCAGGAACATCGTCAAGGTCGGGATGGTGGCCGCCGCCGCCCTCGGCGCGGTCGGCGCCACCGCGCTGCCGACCGTCGCCGCGCCGGCCGCCACCGAGCAGTCCATCACCGCCGGTTCGGCCCTGTCGGCCCAGGCCGTCACCGCCTCCTACCGCTGCGTCATCACCGCCGACTACGGCTGGCGCTGGGAGGGCAACTGCCGGATCTACTCGGGTGAGCTGCGCACCATCACCTACTGCTCCAACGGCACCTCCACCACGGGGCTCTGGATCGGCGCCCGCCCGGAACCGTGGGCGGTCTGGGGCAACTGCCCCGGCTCCAGCTGGACCAGGATCGTGTTCCAGACCCGCGGCTGACCCATCCCCGCGGAGCGGCCCGGGGGTGCGGCCCGCGGACGGGTCGTCCCCCCGGGCCGCTGCGGCGTCGGTGGCGGACCCGCGGCCCTCAGGCCGCGCGGCGGTGCCGCTCCGGCGCCGGACGGGCGGGCGCCGGCGGGAACTCCTCGATGGTCAGCTCACCCGCCTCCCGGTGGGCGGCGCGGCTCGGTGTCGTCGGGGAGAGCGCGACGAAGGCGGCGGTGAGGAAGAGGAACGACCCGATCCCGACCGCGAGCGGGAAGACGAACTCCATCGGGCCGGCCCCGTCGAGCCCGGCCCGCACCGGCTCCAGGTAGGCGTGCACGGCGGCCATCCCCGTGTAGTGCATACAGCTCACCGCGAGACCCATGACCAGCGAGGCGGCCGTCGCGGCCGCCACACTGCGGATGGTGACGACGGCCCAGAGCGCACCGGTGGCGGCGCCGACCGCGATCAGCACCGAGAGCGCCACCGTAGCCGGGTCGTACCGCAGGCCGCCGTGCATCCGCAGCGCCGCCATGCCGAGGAAGTGCATCGCGGCGATACCGAGGCCGGTGGTGAGCCCGCCGGTCAGCAGCGCGAGGCCCCGGTGCCGCCCGTACCCGACGGCGAACACCCCCAGACCGGTGACCAGTACGGCCACCAGCAGGCCGAGCAGCGTCAGCGGGACGTCGTAACGCAGCTCGGTGCCGTCGACGGCGAAGCCGGACATCGCCACGAAGTGCATCGTCCAGATGCCGGAGCCGATCGCGGCGGACGCCGTGAGCAGCCAGTTCCGGCGGCCGGCACCGGTCGTGGCGAGGGCCCGCAGGGTGCAGCGCAGGCCGATCGCCGCGCCGGCGCACGCCACCACGTACGAGAGCGCGGGCGTCAGCCAGCCGGAACCGAGGTGGCTCGTCGTGTCCATGGGACCTCCGGTCGACCGGTCGGGCCCGAGGCGGTCCCCGCCGCGCCCGGCCCCCCGGACCGGGCGGACACCGCACGGCCGGCCGAGGGGTGACCGACCCGGAGGGCCGGTCACCCGTCATATGCGATCGGCACGTGCGCGTCCGGTCCGGGGTGCGTGGGACGCTATCGGGGCCGAAAAGATGTCACCCGGAGTTGGGGAAAGCCACCCGCGGTGTGCGGGCACCGTGTTCGAATGGGCCGGTCCTCTGCCCGGGACGGCGGCCGCGTCGAGGCCGCCCTCGCGCACCTTCCAGCCCTCGGGGCGCCCGCGCGCGAAGGGTTCTCCACGGCCCGGACGACTCCCCCGCAGGCCGGCCGGGGAGCGCGGCGGGGGGGAGCACGGGCCGCAGGGACGGGGCCGGCCGCGCACCCGGTTTGAGCCTTCCCACAGCCGGGGCATGAACCTCGGCGGTAGCCGCCTGTGCAATGCGACAGGCGATTTTCCACTGGTATTTGCCGCACTATGATCGACGTAATGGCCGCATCTGCGGCAGCGTCCCCGCGCCCCTTCCGGCGCGCCCAGGAGGGGAAGACCAATGAACACCCGCACCGCCAACACCCGCAGACTCGCCGTCGCCGCCGCAGCGGCCCTCGCCCTCAGCCTCGGGGTCACCGCCTGCGGCAGCGACGGCGGCGGCAAGGCCTCCGGCGGGTCGTCCACCGCGGCATCGGCCTCCGGGGCGGCGTCCACCGGGGCGGCGTCGGGCGCCGCCAAGGTGTCCGGCCCGATCACCGTCTTCGCCGCCGCCTCGCTCAAGGAGACCTTCACCGACCTCGGCAAGAAGTTCGAGGCGGCCAACCCGGGCGCCAAGGTCACCTTCAACTTCGGCGGCAGCTCCAGCCTCGCCACCAGCATCAACTCCGGTGCCCCCGCCGATGTCTTCGCCGCCGCCAGCCCCGCCACCATGAAGACGGTGACCGACGCGGGCGGCGCCACCGGCGAGCCGAAGACCTTCGTCAAGAACACCCTCACCATCGCCGTGCCCAAGGGCAACCCCAAGCACGTCGCCACGCTGAACGACCTCACCGCCCCCGGCGTCAAGGTCGCGCTCTGCGCGAAGGAGGTGCCCTGCGGCGCCGCCGCCCAGACCGCGCTCAAGGCCGCCGGCGTCAACCTCACCCCGGTCACCCTGGAGCAGGACGTCAAGGGCGCGCTGACCAAGGTCGAGCTGGGCGAGGTGGACGCGTCGCTGGTCTACCGGACCGATGTGAAGGCCGATGCCGCGAAGATCGACGGCGTGGAGTTCCCCGAGGCCTCCAAGGCCGTGAACGACTACCCGATCGCCGCCCTCGCCAAGGCCCCGAACAAGGACGGCGCCGCCGCCTTCGTCGCGTACATCCAGTCGCCCGAGGCCCAGCAGGTGCTCACCGCGGCGGGCTTCCAGGCACCGTGAGCCGCCGCACCACCCGGAGCCCCGCCTCCGGTCCCGACGCCCGCGACGCCTCCGGTGCCGAACCTGCGCGAGCGGGCCGGCCGCACCGGCGGCGGCGCGGGCGCCGCGTCCCGGTCGCGCTGCTGCTCCCGGCCCTGCTCGGGCTGGCGTTCCTGACCCTGCCGCTGATCGGACTGCTGATCCGGGCCCCCTGGAGCACGCTCTCCGAACAGCTCACCAGCACCGAGGTGTGTGACGCCCTGCGGCTCTCGCTGTTCTGCGCGACGGCGGCCACGGCGGTGTCACTGGTGCTCGGGGTGCCGCTGGCCTGGGTACTGGCACGGACCGAGCTGCCCGGACGCCGGCTGGTCCGGGCGCTGGTCACACTGCCGCTCGTGCTGCCGCCGGTGGTCGGCGGAGTGGCGCTGCTGCTGGTGCTCGGGCGGCGCGGCATCGTCGGCTCCTGGCTGGACTCCACCTTCGGAATCACCCTGCCGTTCACCACCACCGGCGTGGTGATCGCCGAGGCCTTCGTCGCGATGCCCTTCCTGGTGATCAGCGTCGAGGGCGCGCTCCGGGCCGCCGACCCGCGCTACGAGGAGGCGGCCGCCACCCTGGGCGCCTCCCGGCTGACCGCCTTCCGCCGGGTGACCCTGCCGCTGATCGCCCCCGGCATCGGCGCCGGCGCCGTCCTGGCCTGGGCCCGGGCGCTCGGCGAGTTCGGCGCGACGATCACCTTCGCGGGCAACTTCCCGGGGCGGACGCAGACCATGCCGCTCGCCGTCTACCTGGCCATGGAGTCGGACCCGGAGGCGGCGATCGCGCTCTCGCTCGTCCTGCTGGTGGTCTCCATCGCCGTCCTGGCCGGGCTGCGCGACCGCTGGCTGTCCACCCCGTGACCGGCACCGCGCACCCCGCCCGCCCGGCGCCCGCCCCGGGCGCTGTCACCCCGGGCGCTGTCACCCCGGGCGCGCCGGCGCCCCGTACCTCCCCCAGGACACCGTCACGATGACTGCCGCGAAGCACGCCCTCGACGCCCGGCTGCGGGTGGAGCGCGCCGCCTTCAGCCTCGACCTCGCGCTCACCGCCGCCCCCGGCGAGGTGGTCGCCCTGCTCGGACCGAACGGCGCGGGGAAGTCCACCGCGCTGCGCGCGCTCGCCGGGCTGCTCCCGCTCACCGACGGCCATCTGCGCCTCGACGGCCGAGTGCTGGAGGATCCGGCGCAGCGGCTGCACACCCCCGCCGAGGAGCGGCCGGTCGGCGTGGTGTTCCAGGACTACCTGCTCTTCCCGCACCTCAGCGCACTCGACAACGTCGCGTTCGGCCCGCGCTGTCAGGGCCGCCCCAAGCGCGAGGCCCGGGCCGAGGCCGCCGGCTGGCTGGAGCGGATGGGCCTGACCGACCACGCCGGCACCCGCCCCGGCCGGCTGTCCGGCGGCCAGGCGCAGCGGGTCGCGCTCGCCCGGGCGCTGGCCGTCCGGCCCCGGCTGCTGCTGCTCGACGAGCCGCTGGCCGCCCTGGACGCCCGCACCCGGCTCGATGTCCGCTCGCAACTGCGGCGCCATCTGGCCGAGTTCGAGGCGGTGGCGGTACTGGTGACACACGATCCGCTGGACGCGATGGTGCTGGCCGACCGGCTGGTGGTGATCGAGGGCGGCCGTGAGGTGCAGTCCGGCAGCCCCGCCGAGATCGCCCGGCGCCCGCGCACCGACTACATCGCCCGGCTGGTCGGCCTCAACCTGTACCAGGGCGTCGCGGACGGCCGCCGGGTCACGCTGGCCGACGGCACCGAGCTGGCCACCTCCGAGGAGCTGACCGGCCCGGCCTTCGTGGCCTTCCCGCCGGCCGCCGTCACGCTGCACCGGGAGGCGCCGCAGGGCAGCGCGCGCAACGTCTGGGAGCTGGAGGTCGCGGGCCTGGACCTGCACGGCGACCAGGTCCGCGCCGACCTGGTCGGCACCCTCCCGATGGCGGCCGACCTCACCCCCGCCGCCGCGGCCGAGCTCGACCTGGCGACCGGAACGACCGTCTGGGCCTCCGTCAAGGCCGTCCAGACCCACGCCTACCCGGCCTGAGCCCGGGGCCCCGCGCCGGGCGCGCCCGGCGCCGTGCTCAGCCGCGCAGCGCCGGGTGCTCCGCGATCACCGTGCAGCTCCCCGGCGCGATCTCGGTGAACCCGGCGTCCTGGACCACCGGCAGCCCGCTCGCCACCAGCTCCGTCCAGGCCTCGGGGGTGGCCGTCCGGACCGCCAGCGCGAAGCCGGACTCCGCCCACTCCTTGCGCTGCGCGTCGTCCAGCCGCCACCAGGCGAGCTGGGCGGCGTGGCCGGTCTGGGCCATCGTCTTGCCCGCGCTCATCTCCACCTCGGGGTTGAGCCAGAGCACCGGCAGGCCGGCCCCGGGCGCGGGGACCGGCCCGCTCTCCTCCAGGTCCGTCCCGGAGACCTGGAGCTTGGCGAGCTCCTTGGGCCAGCCGTCCAGCGGGACCGGCGGGAAGACCCGCACCTCGGCCTCCCGCCCGGCCACCGTGATGCCCGGCAGCTCACCCGCCCGACGCCACTCGCCGCCCCGCGCACGCCGGACGACCTTGCGGATCCGGGCGTCCTCCCAGGCCTCGACCCGCTCGGCCCACTCACCGTCCGGCGCGGTGACCCGGGGGTCGGACAGCAGGGTGAGCACGGCCCGCGCCGAGGTCTCCAGCGCGTCGGTCCGCCCGGGCGGGGTGTCCCGCTCCAGCCGAACCAGCAGCGGCAGCACGTACTGCGGCTTGGCGTCGCGGTCCTCGGGGGCAGGGGTGGGGACGGGGGCGTCGAACGGAGAAGTCACCCGTCCAGCATGCCAGCACCCACCCCGCGACGATCACGACAGGTGGCCCCCGTGCGGTTCCCCGGCGGCGGGCGGCGCGAGCGGACGGCGAGGGCCGTGGCCGGAGGGCAGTGACCGGCCGGCGGACCGGTCAGCGCAGGCGCCGGCGCAGTTCGTCGACGGCGGCCCGGATACTCGCGCTGTAGGCATCCTCCGGCAGCGCGTCGAGGCTCCGCACCGCGCGCTCCAGCTGCTCGCGCGCCCGCTCCGGCTCGCCGAGCTTGAGTTGGTCGGAGGCCAGGTTGAGGTGCAGGGACGGATAGAACGCCCGGACCTGCAGCGCCGAGGCGTAGGTCTGCGCGCGCTCGGCGGTCAACGAGTCGGCGGCCTCCAGCGCCCGGCAGTCCCACTCCAGCTCGGCCCGCGGATCGTCCTGCAGATCGGCCAGATAGTGGGCGAGCACACAGCGGTGGAACACGTCGCCGTGCTCGCCGAGCGCGTCCCAGAGCCGCTCGAAGCTCTCCCTGGCCTGCGCCGTCCGCCCGCGCTGCGCGGCCTCGACGCCTTCGAGGCCCAGCGTGAGCCGCGCCAGCACCCGGTCGTCGGCGGCGGGGCCGTCGGAGCCGTCGGACAAGTCGGAGCCATTGGACAAGTCGGACATGCCCGCAGCCTAACCGGCCCCTGCCCGCCCCGCCGGGCCGCACCCGCACCCGCACCCGCCGACGGCCCGGGGCCGCCGGCGGTACGCCGCGTCAGCGCCGGTAACCGCGCTGCGAGTCCCGTTCCTCGGCGTCCTCGTACACCAGGAACCAGCCCTCCGGGTGGGTCGCCGCGAGCAGCAGCTCGGTGCGCTGCTCGGCGCTCAGCTCCGGATCGCCGTCGTCCGGCCCGAAGACGCCGAACAGCTCGTCGTGGCAGCCGTCCCAGTCGTAGTCGTAGAGGTCGGCCGGCAGGTCGCCCATCATGTCGGCGACCGACTCGGGCTGCGCGCCGAGCAGCGTACGGGCGTCCACCAGGGCCATCCGCAGCGCGCTCTCCTCCGCCAGGCAGCGCGGCAGCGGCCACTCGCCGAGCGCGAGGTCGTCGGCGAGGTCGTCGAAGGCCCGGGCCATCGCCCGGCGCCAGCTCCGGTGCTGGCGCCAGGTGCGCTGCGGCAGCCGGGCGAAGACCGTCCAGTCCGTCTCGTCGCCGTCGGTGACCGGCTCGTCCTCGTGCTCCTCCAGGTCGTCGTACCCGGCGTCGGCCAGGCCGAGCAACTGGGCGTGGAGGAGGCAGGCGGTGCGCGGGGTCAGCGTCCAGTCGCCGGCCCCGCCGCCGCCGTCCTCGTCCTCGCCGCCGTCCAGCGGGAACAGCTCGGCGAAATCCGGCGCGAAGTCCTCGGTCACGCTGATCTCCAGCGTGCCGCCGATCGCCTCGACGCCCGGGATCGCGGCCACCAGCCGGTCCGGGTGCAGCAGCGCGCCGAGCGCCGCGTTGGCGTCCTCGGACACCTCGCGCAACAGCTCACGGCGCTGGCCCGCCGGGTCGATGCCCTCGAAGTCCAGCTCCTCGACGGCCGCGACCGCGGCCGCGCGCAGTGCCGGCCAGTTGGTGATCCGCAGGCCCAGCACCACCGTCGCCTCGATCTCCTGCGCGCCCGAGTCCTCCGCCGCGCCCGGCCCCTGTGGATGATCGCTTCGCTCGCCCATGGGGCTACGGTACGGCCTTTCCGCCGACCGATCACCGGTCCGTCCGGCATCTCGGCGCCTTCTCCACCGGTTCCCGGCCATGCCTCGGTCCAGCGGCGGTGCGCAGCCCGCAGGATGGCCCCATGGTTAACATCGACGAATTCGGCGGCGGGCAGCGCCCGGACGCCCAGGTCCTGGTCGTGACCACCAACGACATCCCCGGCTTCCGGGTCGACCACGTCATCGGCGAGGTCTTCGGCCTGACGGTCCGCAGCCGGCACATCGGCAGCCAGATCGGCGCCTCCCTGAAGTCACTGGTCGGCGGCGAGCTGCGGGGTCTGACGAAGACCCTGGTGGAGAGCCGCAACGAGGCGATGGAGCGGCTGGTCGAGCAGACCAAGGCGCGCGGCGGCAACGCGGTGCTGATGTTCCGCTTCGACGTCACCGAGGCCGCCGACGTCGGCACCGAGGTCTGCGCCTACGGCACCGCCGTGGTGATCTCCCCGGCCACCTGAGCCGGCCCCCGAACCTCCGGCTCCCGGGTGCCCCGGCGGGGCGGGAGTGTTCCCCGCGTGGTGGGCGGGGAACACTCCCGCCCCGCCCTATGTTTCACCGGCGTGACTGTTTACGGTGCAACCAACTACGGTGCAACCAACGTCGGCGCGACCGAGGCCGCGTCCACCCACGGGGCGGGCAGCACCGGCGGGACCGCCGCCCGGCGGGTCGACGTCCTGGTGGTCGGCGCCGGGCAGGCGGGCCTGTCCGCCGCGTACCACCTGCGCCGCCGCGGCTTCGCCCCCCACCGGGCCGACACCGACGGCGGCTTCGTCGTCCTCGACGCCGGCACCACCCCCGGCGGCGCCTGGGCCCACCGCGCGCCCTCGCTGCGGATGGCCACCGTGCACGGCTTCCACGACCTGCCCGACTTCGAACTGCCCGCGCCCGACCCCGGGGCACCCGCCCGCGAGGTGGTGCCGGGGTACTTCACGGCGTACGAAGCGAAGCACGCGCTCCCGGTGGTGCGCCCCGTGCACGTCCGGGCGGTCCGCCCGGAGTCCGACCGGCCGGACTCCCGCCTGCTGGTCGAGACCGACACCGGCACCTGGTCCACCCGGGCGCTGATCAACGCCACCGGCACCTGGACCCGTCCCTTCGTACCGCACTACCCCGGCCACTTCGGCGGGCGGCAGCTGCACTACGCCGAGTACCGGGGGCCGGAGGAGTTCGCCGGCAAGCGCGTCCTGGTGGTCGGCGGCGGCGCCTCGGCGGTCCAGGTGCTCTCCGAGGTCGCGGCCGTCGGCGAGACGGTCTGGGTCACCCGCACCCCGCCCGTCTACCACGAGGGCCCGTTCACCCCCGAGTACGGCCGCGCGGTGGTCGCCAGGGTCGAGGAGCGGGTCCGTCAGGGCCTGCCGGTGCGCAGCGTGGTGAGCGTGACCGGGCTGGGCCCGTCCGTCGCCTACCGCCGTGCCGAGGAGCTGGGCGCCCTGCGCCGCCGCCCGATGTTCGACCGCCTCACCGAGCACGGGGTCGCCTGGGGCGAGGAGGAGCTGGCGGTCGACGCCATCGTCTGGGCCACCGGCTTCCGCCCCGAGGTCGGCCACCTCGCCCCGCTCGGCCTGCGCTCCCCCGGCGGCGGCATCGCTCTCACCGGCACCCGTGCCACCGCCGACCCCCGCGTCCACCTGGTCGGCTACGGACCGTCCGCCAGCACCGTCGGTGCCAACCGCGCGGGCCGGGCGGCCGTCAACGATCTCGTCGCGCTGCTCGGATCACCCGCCGGGGAGGCCGCGGTGCCCGCTCAGCGGTCGTAGTCGACCGTCACCCGGTCGGTGACCGGGCGGGCCTGGCAGGTCAGCACGTAGCCGGCGGCCAGCTCCTTCTCCTCCAGGGCGAAGTTGCGGCGCATCTCCACCTCGCCCTCGGTGACCAGGGCACGGCAGGTGCCGCAGACCCCGCCCTTGCAGGCGAAGGGCAGATCGGGGCGGGAGCGCTGGGCACCGTCCAGGACGGAGCGGTCACGCGGCAGCGAGAGCGTGCTGCCGCGCCCGTCGAGCACGACGGTGACCTCGCTGTGCGCGACGTCGTCCGCCTGCTCGGGCCGCTCGGCCCGCTCGGCGGCCGGCTCGTCCTCGGCGTGGAACAGCTCCTGGTGCACCCGCGCGGCCGGCACGCCCAGCCCGGTCAGCAGCTCCTTGGCCCCGGCGACCATCCCGAACGGCCCGCAGAGCCACCAGTGGCCGACCGTCGGCACGTCCACCAGGGCGGTCAGCAGCGCCTCCACCCGGTCCGGGTCCAGCCGCCCGCTGAGCAGCTCGGCGTCCCGGGTCTCCCGGGAGAGCACGTGCACCAGCTGGAACCGGCCGAGGTAACGGTCCTTGAGGTCGGCCAGCTCGTCGGCGAACATCACGGTGTCGCTGCGCCGGTTGCCGTAGAGCAGGGTGACGGTGGAGGTGCGGTCGGCGGCCAGCACCGAGGCGGCGATGGAGAGCATCGGGGTGACGCCGGAGCCGGCCGCCAGCAGGACATGGTCGGCGGGCTCGTCCAGCGCGGGGCTGAAGAGCCCGGAGGGGGTCAGCACCTCGACCTCCTCGCCCACCCGCGCCTCCCGCACCAGCCGGCGGGAGAACAGGCCGCCGGGCACCTCGCGGACGGCGATCCGCAGCGGGCCGCCGACGGGGGCGCAGATCGAGTACGACCGGCGCTCGTCGGCACCGTCCACCACCTGGCGCAGCGTCAAGGTCTGGCCCGGGCGGAAGGCGAACTCCTCGGCGAGCCCGTCCGGCACCGCGAAGGTCACGGCGACGGCGTCCTCGCAGAGCCGCTCCACCTCGGCGATCCGCAGGTGGTGGAAGGCCGGGCGGACGGGGCGGGCGGCCGGCGCGGTGCTGGCGGCCGGGTCCGGGTGGGCGGCCCGGTCGGGGCTGGCGGCCATTCAGATCTCCTTGACGCGTTCGAAGGGCTCGCGGCAGTCGCGGCAGCGCCACAACGCCTTGCAGGCGGTGGAACCGAAGCGCGACAGCTCCTCGGTGTCGGCACTGCCGCAGAGCGGGCAGGCCACCAGGTGGCGGGTCGGGCCGAGGGCCAGCAGACCGGGGGACGACGGGCCCGCCGACGCCGGACCGGGCGGGGCGATGCCCGCCTCGGCGAGCTTGCGGCGGCCCTCCCCGGTGATCAGGTCGGTGGACCACGGCGGATCCAGCCGCAGCCGGACCCGCACGTCCGGATAGCCCGCCGCCCGCAACCGGCGGTCCACATCGGCCGCCATCTCGGCGACGGCCGGGCAGCCGGAGTAGGTCGGGGTCAGCCAGGCGGTCACGGTCGGGCCACCCTCCTCGACCTCGGCCAGCACCCCGAGGTCGGCGAGGGTGAGCATCGGCAGCTCCGGATCCGGGACGGTCGCCGCGATCTCCCAGGCCCGGCCGCGCGCCGCCGTCGTCACCACGTCGCCCCCGGGTGCGCGCGGGCCACCACCTGGAACTCGGCCAGCAGCGGGCCGAGCGCCTCGGTGTGCACACCGTCCCGTCCGGCCCGGCCGCCGACCGGGGCCAGCCCCGGCACCTCGGGCAGGTTCAGCCCGGCCTCGGCGCAGACGGCGGCCAGCGAACGCAGTACCGGTTCGCGCAGGACCGCCGGATCCACCCCGACCCGCGGCTCCACCGGATGCGCCGTGAACAACTCCTCCACCAACGGCCAGACCGCGTCCAGCCCGGCCTGCATCCGCTGCGCCGAGTACGGCGTCCCGTCGCCGAGCCGCAGCGTCCAGGCGGTCGCGTACTCGCGGTGGTAGGCCAGTTCCTTGACCCCCCGGGCCGCGACCGCCGCCAGCACCGGGTCACGGTGCGCCGCCAGAGCCTCGTACAGCGCGCCGCGGGCGGTGGCGAAGACCAGCAGCCGGGCGGTCGAGAACGCGAAGTCCCCGTTCGGCGCCTCGACCAGGCGGACATTGCGGAAGTCGCGCTCCTCGCGCCAGTACGCCAGATCGTCCTCGGAGCGGCCGGAGCCGTCCGCCTGGCCGGCCCGGGTGAGCAACTGGCGGGCCTGGCCGAGCAGGTCGAGGCCGAGGTTGGCGAGCGCGACCTCCTCCTCCAGCTCGGGCGCCCGGGTGCACCACTCGGTGAGCCGCTGGGCCAGGACGAGCGCGTCGTCGCCCAGCATCAGGCAGTACGCGGCGAGGTCGGCGCCGTCCAGACCGGGCGGCACGGCGGTGTCCACACCGAGCAGCGGGTCGGCGAAGCCCGTCCCGTACGCCCAGCGGCCCTCGCCCTCGGGCTCGGCGGACGCCTCGGAGAGGCTCAGGTAGACGTGGTCGTCTGTCATGGTTCTGCTGCTCCCCGTCAGATGTGCGGGACATCCTCGGGGATGTCGTAGAAGGTCGGATGGCGGTAGACCTTGTCGCCGCTGGGGGCGAAGAACGGGTCGCGCTCGTCCGGGGTGGAGGCGGTGATCGCCGCGGACGGCACCACCCAGAGGCTGACGCCTTCGTTGCGCCGGGTGTAGAGGTCACGGGCGGCGAGCAGGGCCATCCGGTCGTCGGCGGCGTGCAGCGAACCGACGTGGACGTGGTTCAGCCCGCGCCGGGGGCGCACGAACACCTCGTAGAGCGGCCAGCCGGCCTTGGACTCGGTCACGTTCCGTTCTCCTCGTTCTGCGCGCTCGGCGCGGTGTGCGTGTTCGGCGCGGGCTGGCCGCTCGGGGCCGCGGCCTGGGGCGCGGGGTCCTGGGGCGCGGGGTCCTGGGGCGCGGGGTCCTGGGGCGCGGGGTCCTGGGGCGCGGGGTCCTGGGGCGCGGGGTCCTGGGGCGCGGGGTCCTGGGG
>NZ_JBHYYB010000002.1:204832-235584 GCF_042752535.1 Kitasatospora sp. NPDC059327
GGCCGGCCCGGGGTGCCGCTCTCCGCCCGGCGCTTCCGCGCGTACGCGGTGGCGGCCTCGCGGACCCAGGCGCCGTCCTCGTGGGCGGCCCGGCGGCGGTCCACCCGCTGGGCGTTGCACGGGCCCTGGCCCTGGATGACCCGGGTCAGCTCGGACCAGTCCGGCTCGCCGAAGTCCCAGCCGCCCCGCTCGGCGTTCCAGCGCAGCTCGGGGTCGGGGAGGGTGACCCCGAGGTGCTCCGCCTGCGGAACGCTCATGTCGACGAAGCGCTGGCGCAGTTCGTCGTTGGTGTGCCGCTTGATCCGCCACTCCATCGAGCGGGCGGTGTTCGGCGAGTTCTCGTCCGAGGGGCCGAACATCATCAGCGACGGCCACCACCAGCGGTCCACCGCGTCCTGGACCATCGCCCGCTGGCCCTCGGTACCGCGCATCAGCGTCATCAGCAGCTCGTAGCCCTGGCGCTGGTGGAAGGACTCCTCCTTGCAGATCCGGACCATCGCGCGGGCGTACGGACCGTAGCTGCACCGGCAGAGCGGCACCTGGTTGCAGATCGCGGCGCCGTCGACCAGCCAACCGATCACGCCGACGTCCGCGAAGGTGAGGGCCGGGTAGTTGAAGATCGAGGAGTACTTCTGACGGCCGGAGATCAGCTTCTCGGTCAGCTCCGCCCGGTCCACGCCGAGGGTCTCGGCGGCGGCGTACAGGTAGAGGCCGTGACCGGCCTCGTCCTGGGCCTTGGCGAGCAGGATCGCCTTGCGGCGCAGCGACGGGGCGCGGGTGAGCCAGTTCCCCTCGGGCTGCATGCCGATGATCTCGGAGTGGGCGTGCTGGGCGATCTGGCGGATCAGGGTGGCCCGGTAGGCGTCGGGCATCCAGTCCCGGGGCTCGATCCGCTGCTCGGCGGCGACGACCGCCTCGAACCGCTCCTCCTGCGTCTGCGCGGGGACCGGTTCGGCCACCTCTGTTGTCACCACGGGCCCCTCTCGCGTCCTGTCCCTGCGTCGCGCGCCCGGCAGCCGGTGCATCGGTGTGCGGTGCATCCGTGTCCGATGCATCGCCGTCCGGTGCACCGGCGTCCGGCAACGCGCCGTGCCGGGCCCGGTCGCCGCCCTCACGGCAACCGACTGACCGTTCGGTCGGTACCATTGTGCGCGGTGAGACGGCGCCCTGACAAGGGAACCCGGCCGGACCGGATCGCGAGGCCGGGTCGCGGCCGGGTCGCCGGGACGAGAGCGCGGCCGCGAGCGGGGCCGGTTGCGGTGGCGCGTGGACCGTGGGCCGCCCGACCGGGACGCGGGTCGCGGTCACCTTCGGGGCCGGCGCGGGGCGGGGAGGCAGGGGTCGGCCGTCGACCCCTGCCGATCACGCCCGTCGGTCCGGCCCTACCGGCCGGCCCGGAGACGCTCCAGCTCCTCGGCGCGGGCGGCGCGCTTGGCGAACACCTTCTCCTTGCGGTCCTCCATGCGCCGCAGCGCGGTACGGCGGCCCCGGTGCGTGAGCCGGTCGATGTAGAGGCCGCCGTACAGGTGATCGGTCTCGTGCTGGAGGCAGCGGGCGAAGTAACCCCGGCCCTCGACGACCAGCGGACGGCCCTCCAGGTCGCGACCTCGGACCACGGCGACGTCCGGGCGGTCCAGCTCCAGGTGCGGGCCGGGGACGGAGAGGCACCCCTCCTCCGCGCCGACCAGCCTGCGGGTGCCGGCCGGAGGCTCGTCCAGCACCGGACTGAGGATGTGGCCGACGTGCCGGACGCCGTCCTCGTCGAGGCAGTCCCAGACGAAGGCCTGGAGGTCCACCCCGATCTGGTTGGCCGCGAGACCGACGCCCTCGGCCACCCACATCGCGGCGAACATGTCGTCGACCAGCCGGGCCAGCTCCGGCGTGCCGAACTCCTCCTCACGGACCGCCCGGCACCTGCGGTGCAGCACCTCCTCCCCGACGACGGTGATCCGCCGCACCTCCCCGCGCAGCGTCTCCGGTGGCACCTCCGGGTACGCCGCGACCGGCTCGCCCTGCACCCGTACGCGCACCCGCACCTCCGCGTCCGCCGAGGCCCGCAGCTGTCCCGCCATCTCTTCTCCTCCAGTCCCGGTCGGGTCGTGTGCCGCCCGTCCGCCCGTCCATTCGCCTGCCCGTCCGCCGTCCGCCCGGTCGTCTACCGGTCGTCTGCCCGTCCGCCCGAGTGGGTGGACGGGCAAGCGGGCGGGCAGACGACCGGCGGACGGCGACCGGCGGGCGGCGGACGGGCAGCACACGGTCCACCGCTCACACTTTGCAAAGACGTCTCTTTGCAAATAGGCATGCGTCATCAGGGTGTCGGTACGACACCCGCCATGACACCGACTCCGGCGCGGTGAACTTGCCAAGCACTTTGCAAAGTAGCATCTTTGCAAAGTGACCAGCGATGAGAATCCTCCGGACGCCCCACACTTCGGGTCGGGCTCACCCGCATCCGCATCCGCGCCCGCATCCGCACCCTCACCCGCGTCCTCGGCTCCGGGCGCCGCCCCGCCTGCCGGCTCCCCCGGCGCCGGGCCTGCCCCCGGGCGACCGCGGAGCCCCGCACCGCTGCCGCACCACGCGGTGCGCGTCGCCCTGCTGGACCTCATCGCCGAGTGGGGCAGCATCACCTCCAACCAGGCCGCGCAGATGCTGCACCAGAGCTCCGGCACCTGCTCGTTCCACCTGCGCCAGCTCGCCCGCTACGGCCTGATCGAGGAGGCCCCCACCGGGGACGGCCGTTCCCGCCCCTGGCGGCTGCGCTGGGAGGGCTCGCTGATGCCCCCGGGGACGGCCGAGGAACCGGCCCTGCGCACCGCCGACGCCCCCTCCGCGCCGACGGCCTCCACCCGGTCCAGCCCGGAGTCGGACGCCGGCCCGGAGGACGTCGACCACCGACGCTGGCTCGCCCACCGATCGCTCGCCCCCGCCGAATGGCAGCAGGACCAGGCCTCCAGCGACGTCCTCCACCTCACCCCCGGCGAGCTCGCCGACCTCGGCGCCGCCGTCCGCGCCCTGCTCGCCCCCTACCGGGACCGCGGCCCCCGCCCCGGCACCCGTCCGGTGGCCGCCAGGACCCGGCTCTTCCCGCTGCTCGGCCCGACCGACGGGGCAGGACGACCCACCGACCGGTGACCGAGCCGGGGACGCCCCGGCGGCACGACCCCACCCGCACGGGCCCCGCCCGCGGCAAGGCACCCGACCCCAGCACCGCACCCGATCGCGGCACCGCACTCGACCGGAGCGCCCAACGGCGGTAGACCGGCACCGTCGCGGCCCCGAACCGCCGGTGGGCCCGCCGTCCGAACGCACTCGGACGACGGGCCCACCCGGTCTGGCCGGCCGCTACCGCGGCAACGCCGGGCTCACCCCTCCGACCGGTCCCGCAGGCGCGGCAGCGGCACCGCGAGGAGCGCCGCCAGCAGCGCGATCCGTGGAGCCAGCTGATCGATCCGGATGTACTCGTGCCGGGCATGCGCGCCGGCGCCCACCGCGCCGAAGCCGTCCAGCGTGGGCAGACCGCGCGAGCCCGGCAGATTGGTGTCCCCGGCGCCACCGGCCGGGCCGCCGTCCAACTGCTGCCCGAGCACTGCCGCGAGCGATCGGACGTGCCGCAGCAACGGGTTGGCGGTGCGCTCCGGCCACGCCGGCCGACTGGACAGCACCTCCGTCCGCACCCGCGCGCCGGGCCGCAGCGCGGTCAGCCGGGCGAGGTTGTCGAGCGTGCGGCGCTGCGCCTCCCCCGTGGAGAACCGCAGACCCAGTTCGGCCTCGGCCCGACCGGCGACCACGTTGGCGCGGGTGCCGCCGCTGATCCGCCCGGCGTTGAGCTCCGTACCGGGCTGGCAGGCGAGACCGCGGACCGCGACCAGCTGGTCGACGAGTTCGTCCACGGCGGAGACGCCTTCCCCCGCGTCGTTGCCGGCGTGCGCCTCCCGCCCGGTGACGGTGAGCCGCACCCGGGTGCTGCCCCGGCGGGCGGTCTTGAGCCGGCCGTCCGGGTGCGGCGGTTCGAGCCCCAGGACGGCGGCCGCGCCCCGCAGTTGGCGCTCGACCAGACGCTTGCCGTCGGGGCTGCCGACCTCCTCGTCCGAGACCACTACCAGCCGGACGGTCCGGTGCGGGCGCTGGCCCAGATCGGCCAGCAGGGCGAACGCGCCCTCCAGGATCGCGAGTCCGCCCTTCATGTCGACGACGCCGGGACCGCTCAGCGTGCCGTCCTGTTCGGTGACCGGCCAGTCGTCGAGGGTGCCGACGGGCCAGACGGTGTCGTGGTGACCGACCACGAGGAGGTGCGGCAGGCTCTCGTCCTGGCCGTCCCACTGGAGCACCAGGTGATCGCCGGCAGGGCCGGGCTCACGCCGGGCGGTGGCACCGGTGGCGCGGAATCCCGCGCTCAACTCCTCGGCAAGGGCGTCGAGTCGGGGCGCGTCACCACTGGGCGACTCGATCCGGGCGAGGTCCGCGCAGCGACGTCGGACGGCTCCGGCCAGGGTGCGGGCGCGGGAGCTGAGGGCCTGGGGCAGTCCGGGGAGAGCGGCGGTGGGGGCGGGTTGGGGTTCACCCTCGGTGGCCGACGGGCCGGGCGGCGTCACGGTTGCCGCCCGGGCGGATGCGGCGGGGCGGGCCGGTGGAGCGGGCGTGACCGGCGGAGCGGCCTGAACGGCCTCCACCACGCCTGCGGCCGTGCCCTTGGCCGTGATCGCGGCTGTGGTGGCGGCAACGGGGGCCGCGGGCGGGGCTGTGGTGAGCGTCACAGGGGCGTTGGCGGACGCGGGGCCGCCGGCGGCTTCGGTGCTCACGGCCGACGTTTCGCGTGGCCGCACGGATTGGGGACTCAACGCTCGCCTCCGCGGCCGCCGCCGGTATTCAGCGGCCGGACCGGCCGGCCGGACCAGCCCGGGTGCCCGGACCAACCGGGGCGCGCCACCTCGGCCCGACGTGTGACCTGGCAGGTCGGCCCATCTGGCCCAAGTGCGGTGGAACGGCTGGGCGGCATGCTTGGCATTGCGTCCTCCTCGCTCGATCCGGAGGCCCCGGTCGGCCCGGAGCCCCCGTGGACGGCGGCTTCGATGCGGCGGGCGCAGCAGCGGCACCGCCACAGGGAAGCCGAGATGTGAGCCTAGAAGAACCGTTCGGTTTCCTGCGAGGTGGCCCTGCTCCCAGCGCGCCGGGGGCCGGGCCCTGCCTCGGGCGCCCGTCGGAGAACGGCGGCGGGCGCACGGCGCGCGGGCCTGGATCGGCGCGCGAGCGCGGTCGCCGGATCGCGCCCATCTCCACCATGGACCCCGGGTCCGGGTTCGGCAGCGCAAACGGCCAAGGCGCGGGATTTCCACGCCGGATGGGTGACAGCGGCTCAGCGTTCGGTACCAGCGCGCGGGCGGGCGGCGGCGGTGGGCGGTGATGGTGGGCGGTGATGGTGGGAGGCCGGCCGGACGCAGGGGCGGTACACGGAGGAACCTGCGGCGGACGCGGCCGCGGTGGGACCGGCGGGTTGGCGGTGACCGGGCGGGAGCCCGAGGGAGCGCGTGGGTGGAGGGTTGGCCGGTGTTGGCCGGTCCGGTGGAGTTCCGGAGCCGGCACTCCGGAGCCGGCCGGACGCAACCGGGGCGCGGCCGGCTCGGCCCCGGTCAGCCCGGGTCGTCGACGACTCCGGCGTCGCGGGCGAGCAGCGCGGCCTGGACGCGGTTGCCGACGCCCAGCGTCGAGAGGATCCGGCTGACATGCGCCTTGACGGTGCTCTCGCGCATCCCGAGCACCGCGCCGATCTCGGCGTTGGAGAGACCACGGGCCAGTTCGCGCAGGACGTCCGTCTCGCGCGGGGTCAGCCCGGCGGTCCGGCCGCGGGCGGCGACCGCGCGGGGTGCGCCCGTGCGGTGGTAGCGGTCGATGAGGCGGCGGGCGGCGGCCGGGTGCAGCATGCCCTGGCCGCCGGCCACGATGTGGACGGCGCGGGCGATCTCGGCGGGCGGGGTGTCCTTGAGGAGGAAGCCGTCGGCGCCGGCGGCGAGCGCCTGGTAGACGTACTCGTCCAGGTCGAAGGTGGTCAGGGCGATCACGCGCGGGGCATCGGGGAGCTCGCGCAGCCGACGGGTGGCGGCGATGCCGTCGAGGCGGGGCATCCGGATGTCCATCAGGGCGACGTCGACGCGCCGGTGGCGGGCGAGTTCGACCGCCTCCAGCCCGTCGGCGGCCTCGGCGACGACGGTGAGGTCCGGGTCCTGGGCGAGCAGATCGACGAGGCCGAGGCGGACCAGCGCGTCGTCGTCGACCACCATGGTGCGGATCATGAACCCTCGCTCGGTGCTGGTGGGGACGGCTGGGGCGGCGCGGTCGGCCGGGGCACGAGGGGCGCCGGACGCTCGGGGGCCGGGAGGCGGGCGGCGAGTCGGTAGCCGCCGTGACCGTCGGCCCCGGCGTCGAGGTGACCGCCGAGCGCGGCGACCCGCTCGGTGAGCCCGACCAGGCCGTACCCGCCACCGGTTCCGGCCCCCGACGGCGCCGGTCCGCCCGCCGCGTTGCGCACCTCGACGGTGGTCGCCGGGGCGCCGTAGCGGACCCGGACCGTCACGGGGGCGGTGTGGGCGTGCTTGCGGGCGTTGGTGAGCGCCTCCTGGACAAGGCGGTGAACGGCCAGCCGGTGGGTGGTGGGCACGCTCTCCGGGTCACCCTGGAGGGCGAGTTCGACCGTCTGCCCGGCGGCGGTGGCCTCGCCGACGAGTTCGGTGAGGTCGCGCAGGGCCGGAGCGGGCACCGGCGCGGATATCGGCGGCCTCGGTGGGGGCTCCGCGGAGTACCGCGTCGAGGACGGACCGTCGAGGAGCGGCCCGGCAGCGGCTGGGCGCCGTGTCGAGGCGTCCTCGGGGCTCGCCGGGTGGGCCGGCGCGCCGCCCGCCTCGGGAGCCCGGGGCTCGTCCGGTGGTCGGGGCTCGGTCCGGAGTGCGCCGAGGACGTCCCGCAGGTCGTCGAGCGAGCGGGCGGCGGCGGTGCGCAGGAGTTCCAGCCGGTGGGCGAGCCGGTCCGGGTCCTCGGCGACCGTGCCGGCCCGGGCCTGGTCGCGCAGCACCCCGGCGTGCAGCACGAGCAGGCTGAGGCGGTGGGCCAGGACGTCGTGCATCTCCCGTGCGATCCGGGCGCGTTCGGCGGAGCGGGCTTGTTCGGCACGGAGTTCGCGTTCGCGGCGCAGCACGTCGACCTGGGCGTGCAGGGTCTCGATCAGGACGCCGCGGCCGTGCTGCCAGAGGCCGAGGGAGAGCGCTGCCGCCTGGATGAGCAGTTGTGAGGCGGTGGTCCCGACCCAGTCGGGGAGTGAGTCGGCGCGGGCCGCGCCGATCAGCGCGATGATGGCGCCACCGATCGCGGCGGGGCCGAAACGGCCGGTCGCGGCCAGGTGGTAGACGCTGAACAGGCCGGGGAAGGCGCGGTTGAGGAGCCCCGCGGTGAGGACGGGAAGGACGGCCGAGGCCGTCGGGTGGCGGCGGGCGAGGAGCAGGGACAGGGCGGCGAGCGTAGCGGCGGCGGTGCGCGGGACGTGGTGGGAGCCGCCGGTGCTCCTCCACTGGGTGATGCCCTCCTCGGCGGCGAGGGCGAGGATGGTCAGCAGGAGGAGGGTCTCCGTCGACCGGCGGCGGCCGGGAGCGTACCAGCCGAGCAGGGCGGGCGGACGTCCGGCCGGCCGGTGCTCCGCCCGGTGGTCACCACGGTGGTCCGCACAGCGGTCCGTGTGGCGGGGACCGCCCGAGCGGCGGGGGTGGATTCGGGGGTGCGGGTGGTCCGCACGGCCTGTGGTCACGCGGTCTCCTCCCGTCGGCCTGGGCCGATGCTAGGGCTTCTCCGGAGCACGCGACCCCTGACGAACGACCAACGGGACCCTGGACTTTCGTCGGGGTCCGATCCGGCAGATCGGCAGATTCGGACCGGCCCTGCCGTCCCTACCGTCGGTGTCATGACGGCAGACATCACCACGGACATGACGACGGATCAGCAGACCTCCCGCCGCCGCCCCCTCTTCCGCTCCGGTCCGGTTCGGGCCGGTGGCGACCGGCTGTTGTTCCTCGCCGAGGCGTTGCGCACGTTCCACACGACGGGCGCGCCGGCGCCGAGCGGGCCGGGCCTGGTGAACGCCCTGGTGGTTCCGGTGACCAGTCGGCCGGACCGGGCGCTCTCGGTGCTGGAGGTCGGCGCCGGGACGGGGGTGGTGACCCGGCGGCTGGCCCGGGTGCTGCGCCCGGGAGACAGGTTGCACGTCGTCGAGGCGAACCCGCGGTTCGCCGAGCGGCTGCGGCAGGACCCGGAACTGGCCCGGCGCGGGCCCGGGATAGGGCTGCGGCTGTCGCCGTGCCGGGTGGAGGAGCTCCCGGAGGGCAGGCCGCCCGCACCGGACGGTGGTGGACCGGAGGGCGAGCGGTACGACGTGATCGTCTCGGGTCTGCCGTTCACCAACTTCACGCCCGCGCAGGTCCGGTACCTGCTGGATCTCCATCTGCGACTGCTGGTGCCGGGTGGTGAGTTGACCTGGTTCGGCTATCTGGGCACGACGACGGCGCGGACGCTGGTCGCCGGGCCGGGGCGCGGCGCCCGGCACCGGGCGGTGATCCGGCAGCTGCGGAGCTTCGAGGCGACGTACGGGCTGGGAAGCCGGACGGTGTGGCGCAATCTGCCACCGCCGCGGGTCCATCTGCTGCGTGCCCCGGGCGGCGGCGACCGTGGCGGCGGCCGGGGTGAGCACCTGCCCGCCCCGGCGGCCACGCCGGCGGGCGGGCCGACGGGCGGAGCGGCCACCGGCGGCCGATGATGGACCGGGGCCGGCCCGGCTCCGTGCCCGGCTGCGAGGAGCCTGCGATGACCGTCACGGTGCGCGATGTCGAAGCCGAGAGCCGCTTCGAGGCTCGGGTGGACGATGTCCTGGCGGGCTTCGCCGAGTACATCCGCAGCGACCGGCTGGTGGTCTACCCGCACACGGTGGTCGAGCCGGCGTTCGAGGGGCGGGGGATCGGCGGCACGCTGGCCCGGGCGGCGCTGGAGGACGCGCGCGAGCGCGGTCTGGCGGTCCTGGCGACCTGCCCGTTCATCAAGGGCTGGATGCTGCGGCACCCCGAGTACACCGAGCTGGCCTACGAGAACCGCAGCCGGGTGAACGACTGATGGGCGGCGGGGACGAGGCCTCGGCGCACCGCCAGGACGCCCGGACGTACCGGGGTGCGGCGATCGCGGTGACCTTCGATCCGCGGGTCTGCCGGCACGCGGCCGAGTGTGTGCGCGGCCTGCCCGCGGTGTTCGACACGGCCCGGCGGCCGTGGATCTCCCCGGAGGCGGCGGAGCCGGAGCTGGTCGCCGAGGTGGTGCGGCGCTGCCCGACGGGCGCGCTGACCTATCGGACGGCGGACGGCGGGACGGAGGCGCCGCAACGGCCGACGACGGTGCGGCGGACACCGGACGGGCGGTTGCTGGTCCGCGGTGAGCTGCGGGTGGCGGGCGCCGACGGTGCCGTCCGGGAGACGCCGAGGGCGATGTTGTGCGGGTGCGGGCGCAGCGCCGAGCAGCCCTACTGCGACCGGAGCGGGGCGTGCGGTGGCGGCACCGGCGACCGGAGCGGCGACCGCACCGACAGCGAGGCCGACGGGTGAGCCCGACGCCCGGCGCAACGCCCGGGACAGCGCCTCGGGCTGCCGTCGGGCCGGCGGACGCACACCCGACGGTCACGACGCGGGACGAACGCCGGCGCCCGGGCCGATCCGGCGGGCTTCGAGTGACAGCTGACAAATGACGGCTGACAAACTTTGAAATCTGTCAGCCAACGTGCCACAGTGGAACCTGTCAGGCCGCCGCGCCCCTACGGGCGCCCCGGCAGCCGCCCCTCACCCCGCCAGGAGCCCCACGTGTCCACCACCTCCCGGATTCCCCGGCGCCGGCTCGGCGCCACCGGCCCCACCACCTCCACCCTCGGCCTCGGCTGCATGGGCATGTCCGACCTCTACGGCCCGGCCGACGAGGCCGAGAGCATCGCCACCGTGCACGCCGCGCTCGACGCGGGCGTCACCCTGCTCGACACCGGCGACTTCTACGGCATGGGCCACAACGAGCTGCTGATCCACGACGCGCTGCGCGGCCGGGACCGCGCGAACGTACAGATCAGCGTGAAATTCGGCGCCCAGCGCAGCCCCGACGGCCAGTGGCTCGGCTACGACGCGAGCCCGGCGGCCACCAAGACCGCCCTCGCGTACACACTGCGCCGACTGCGCACCGACTACATCGACGTCTACCGCCCGGCCCGGCTGGACCCGGCCGTTCCGGTCGAGGAGACGGTCGGCGCGATCGCCGACCTCGTCAAGGCCGGCCACGTCCGCCACATCGGCCTCTCCGAAGTGGGCGCCGACACGCTGCGTCGGGCCGCCGCCGTGCACCCGATCAGCGACCTGCAGATCGAGTACTCGCTGCTCTCGCGGTCCGTCGAGGCGGAGATCCTGCCGACCGCCCGGGAGCTGGGCATCGGCGTCACCGCGTACGGCATCCTCTCGCGCGGGCTGCTCAGCGGGCACTGGAGCACCGAGCGGGCGCTCGCGGGCACCGACTTCCGCGGTCGCAGCCCGCGCTTCCAGGGCGACAACCTGGCCCACAACCTCCAGCTGGTCGAGGCGCTGCGCGCGGTCGCCGCCGAGCGGGGCGCGAGCGTCGCCCAGGTCGCGATCGCCTGGGTCGCCTCGCGCGGCGAGGACATCGTGCCGCTGGTCGGCGCCCGGCGTCGCGACCGGCTCACCGAGGCCCTCGGCGCGCTGGACGTCAGCCTCACGGCGGCCGACCTCGCCGCCATCGAGGCCGCCGTCCCCGCCGGGTCCGCCGCCGGGGACAGGTACGCTGCGGCTCAGATGGCCCACCTCGACAGCGAGCACTGACCGGCACCGCGGCGGTCGGCCGGCTCGCCACCGGGACCGGGCCTCACCGGCGGCGCCACCCACGCGCCGCCGGGTCGAGCGCCCGCCCGGCCGCAGCACCGCCCGCCAGCCGCAGCACCGCCGCCTCCCCGGCGGCGGACGCACCACCCCGTTAGGACGTACCTCCCCGTGACCACGGACAGCGCACTCACCCCCGAGCAGATCCTGGGCGCGACGGAGGAGGTCCTCAGGCGGTTCGGCCCGGCCAAGGCGACCGTGGTGGACGTCGCCCGCACCCTGGGCGTCAGCCACGGCAGCGTCTACCGCCACTTCCCCAGCAAGGCGGCGCTGCGCGAGGCCGTCACCCAGCGCTGGCTGGACCAGGCGCACGACAGCCTCGCGGCCATCGCCGCCGAGCCCGGACCGGCGGTCGAGCGCCTGCACCGCTGGCTGGAGACGCTGTTCGCCGCCAAGCGGAAGAAGGCACTGGACGACCCGGAGCTGTTCGCCACGTACCTGGTGCTGGTCGCGGAGAACAGCGGCACCGTCGACGCCCACGTCGAGACCCTGGTCGGGCAGATCGGCCTGATGGTCCAGGACGGGGTGGCCGCCGCGGAGTTCCGGGCGACCCCCGCGGGCCCGACCGCCCGGGCCCTGTTCGAGGCGACCGCGCACTTCCACGACCCCGTGTACGCCGCCGAGTGGTCCGACCCGCGGGCACCGGAGCGCTTCGCCGCGCTCTGGACGCTCCTCCTCGGCGGCCTCCTCGCCCCCTGACCGGGCACCCGGCCGGCGCGGGCACCCGACCGACGCGAGCACCTAACCGACGCCCATGGTCGAGCGGGCGGCTCCGAACAGAGCCTCCCCCGGAAACCGTTCGCCCCGCCGGGCCGCCGCCCGGCAGACTGGCGCGCACGATCGATCCCGGAGGAGGACGGCATGCGCAGCACCGGTCCCGCACTGGACAGCCTACGAGGGGTCGCCCTCGGCGACGCCTTCGGCGACCGCTGGTTCTCCGCCCCGGTCGACGAGGCCCCGGCGGCGCTCGCCGCCCGGCTGCCCCGCCCGGCGCCCTGGCACTGGACGGACGACACCGCGATGGCGCTCGTCCTCGTCCGCCATCTGCTCCACCACGGCGAGGTCCGCCAGGACGCGCTGGCGGACGGCTTCGCCGAGGAGTACGCCACCGCCTACGGCCGCAAGTACGGCCCCTCGATGCACGGCGTGCTGCGCGCGATCGGCGACGGTGGCGACTGGCGGGCCGTCACCGCGGAGCGGTTCGGCGGCCAGGGCTCCTACGGGAACGGCGCCGCGATGCGGGTCGCGCCGCTCGGCGCCTGGTTCGCCGACGACCTGGACACCGTCGGCCGGCAGGCCGAACTGCAGGCGCTCACCACGCACTACCACCCGGAGGCGGTGGCGGGCTCCGTCGCGGTCGCGCTCGCGGCGGCGCTCGCCGCCCGCAGCCGGGGGCAGGAGCCACCCGACCGGGCCGGGCTGCTGACCGAGGTCGCCGACCGGTTGCCCGACAGTGACGTCCGTTCCGGGCTGCGGATCGCCGCCCGGCTGCCCGCGCGCACCAGCGTCCGGCACGCCGCGCACGTCCTGGGCTCCGGCTTCCGGATCTCCGCCCCGGACACCGTCCCGTTCGCGCTCTGGTCCGCCGCGGCGCACCTGGACTCCCTGCCGGAGGCGATCTGGCACACCCTGGAGGGGTGGGGCGACATGGACACCACCTGCGCGATCGCGGCCGGAGTGGTCGCCGCCCGGACCGGCCTCACCGGGGTGCCCGCCGCCTGGCTGGACGCCCAGGAGGAGCTGCCGGCTTGGGTGGCCGCCTCACAGGCGACCGGACCACAGGAGACCGGGTCACAGGAGACCGGACCACAGGAGAGCGAACCACGGACGACCGAACCACGGACGACCGAATCGTCAGCGACCGGTCCCTGAGCACCCCGGTCGCGGCAGCGGACGGCGCCCCCCGGTCACGGCCGGGGCGCGCCACCACCCACCCGCGGTGGTGACCGGGCGCGGACACCACCCGCCCGACCGACCGCGCCGCAGGCACAGGCACAGGCTCGCCCCCGGCACCCGGCGCGCCCCCGGCCGCCCCGTCACTTGCGGGAGTTGCCGAAGAAGATCCGGTAGAGGATCAGCAGCACCAGCGCGCCGGCGATCGCCGAGCCCCAGGTGGCCAGGTCGAAGAAGTGCGCCGACACCGGCCGGTGCAGGAACCGCGAGGAGAGCCAGCCGCCGACGAAGGACCCGGCGATGCCGATCAAGGTGGTCACCACCAGGCCGCCCGGGTCCTTCCCCGGCAGCAGCAGCTTGGCCAGCGCCCCCGCCACCAGACCCAGCACGATCCACGCGACTATGCCCACGCGTCCTCCACCCTCCGTCTCGGCGGTCCGGTCCGACCGCTCCCACCGGGGAGGACGCCGCCGTGCGCCCCCGCGGTTGCGGTGCGCCGGGCGTGGCACCCCGCGGGCCGGCGGCCCGCGCCGCGATACTGCGGCCATGCGCATCCTGATCGCCACCGCCGGGTCCCGGGGCGACGTGGCCCCCTTCACCGGCCTCGGCGCCCACCTCCGCGCGGCCGGCCACCAGGTGGCCGTCGCCACCCACACCACCTTCGCCGACACCGTGCGCGCCGCCGGGCTGGAGTTCCGCCCGCTCCCGGTCGACCCGCGCGCCGAACTCGCCTCCGAGCGCGGCCAACAGCTCCTGCGCACCGGTTCCGGACCGCTGTCGGTCATCCGACTCCTGCGCCTGGGGCGCTCCTTCATGCCCGCCCTCGGCGACGGCATCGTCGAGGCCGCCGCACGGGGCACCGACCTCCTGCTCACCACCAGCGCCACCACCCCGCTCGGCCAGGTCGCCGCCGAGGCCGCCGGCATTCCGAGCATCGGCCTCTACCTGCAACCGATCGCCCCCACGCGGGAGTTCGCGCCCTCCGTGACCGGTACCCGGTCCCTGGGCCGGACCGGGAACCTGCTCGCCGGCCATGCCGTGGAGGCGGCGTCCGACCGTCTCTTCGCCCCCGCCGTCCGCCGGTTGCGCCACCGGCTCGGGCTCGCGCCGCGCAGCATCGCCCGGGCCCGGCGGGCCCACCCCGTGCTGCACGGCTTCTCCCCCGTCGTCGTCCCGCGCCCGGCCGACTGGCGCCCCGGCCTCGACGTGGCCGGCTACTGGTGGCCGCACCCCGAGCCCGGGTGGCGGCCACCGGACCGGCTCGCCGACTTCCTGGCGGCCGGACCGCCGCCGGTCTTCGTCGGCTTCGGCAGCCTGGTCGTCCCCGACCCGGAGGCGCTCAGCGCCACCGTCCTCGCCGCCCTGCGGGCGGCCCGGGTGCGGGTCGTCCTCCAGTCGGGCTGGAGCGGGCTCGGCGCGGCCGACTCCGACGACGTGCTGACCATCGACGACGCCCCGCACGACTGGCTGTTCCCCCGGATGGCCGCCGTCGTGCACCACGCGGGCGCCGGCACCACCGCCGCCACCCTGCGCGCCGGCACGCCCGCCGTCCCCGTGCCCGCCCAGCTCGACGCGCCGTTCTGGTCCGCCCGCCTCGCCCGTCTCGGCACCTCCCCCGGCCCCGTCCCGCTCCCCTCGCTCACCGCCGCCCGCCTGGCCGCCGGCGTCCGCCGCGCACTCGACGACCCGCGCTACCGCGACCGCGCCCGGGCCGTCGCCGCCACGCTGGCCGCCGAGGACGGCACCGCCAAGGTCCTGGCCGCCGTCGACCGCCTCTCCGCCTGACCCCGCGCCCGGGCGCCCGCGGGGGGCGGCCCCCGGCAGGGGCGGCCCCCGGCGCGGGCCCGCGCTCAGAGCCGGGGGATGACGTCGCTCCCGTAGGCGTCGATGGTGCTCTCGACCGCGTCGTGCATGGCGTAGACGGCGAACTGGTCGACGCCGAGGGCGCGCAGGTGCTCCAGGCGGGCCCGGTGCGCGGCGGGCGGGCCGATGAGACAGAACCGGTCGACGATCTCGTCGGGGACGAACGCGGTGTCGGGGTTCCCGGCCCGGCCGTGGTGGCTGTAGTCGTAGCCCTGGCGGCCCTTGATGTACTCGGTGAGGGCCTCGGGGACGAGGGCGGAGTGCTCGCCGTAGTGGGTGACCAGGTCGGCGACGTGGTTGCCGACCATGCCGCCGAACCAGCGGCACTGCTCGCGGGCGTGGGCGAGGGCGGCCGGGGAGTCGTCGGCGGTGACGTAGGCCGGGGCGGCGACGCAGATGGTGACGGCCTCGGGGTCGCGGCCGGCCTCGGCGGCGGCGGCGCGGACCGCCTTGATCATGTACTCGGTGAGGTAGGGGTCGGCGAGTTGGAGGATGAAGCCGTCGGCCTGGCGCCCGGTGAGGGCGAGCGCCTTGGGGCCGTAGGCGCCCATCCAGATCGGCAGCGCGGCGCCCTCGCGGACCCAGGGCAGACGCATCTCGGTCCCGTCCACCTCGACGGTGCGGCCCTCCGCCAACTCCTTGACGGCGTGCATGGCTTCGGAGAGCCGGGCGAGGGTCGCGGGGTGGCGGCCGGCCACCCGCATCGCGGAGTCGCCGCGGCCGATGCCGCAGACCGTCCGGTTGCCGTACATGTCGTTGAGGGTGGCGAAGAGGGAGGCGGTCACCTCCCAGGTGCGGGTCGAGGGGTTGGTGACCATCGGGCCGACGGTCAGCCTCGTGGTCTCGGCGAGGATCCGGCTGTAGATCACGAAGGGCTCCTGCCACAGGACGCAGGAGTCGAAGGTCCAGCCGTGGCTGAACCCGGCCTGTTCGGCGCGGACCATGCGGTCGATGAGCAGGCGGGCGGGCGGGTCGGTCTGCAGGACGAGGCCGATGTCCATCGGGAGCGCTCCAGGGAAGGGTGCGGTCACCCGGGGCCGACGCGGCGGCCCCGGGCAACGGCGGTACGGGGTCGGTCAGACGAGGTACTGGCAGGTGTCGCGGCGCAGGAAGGTGCCGTGGCCGGCGCGGCCCAGCCAGTCGCCGTCGTCGAGGATCACGGTGCCGCGGGAGAGCACCGTGCGGGCGCGGCCGGTGAGCCGGCGCCCCTCGTAGGCCGAGTAGTCGACGTTCATGTGGTGGGTGGCGGCGGAGACGGTCTGCACGGCGGTGGGGTCGTAGACGACCACGTCGGCGTCGGCCCCGGGGGCGATGGTGCCCTTGCGCGGGTGCAGGCCGAACATCCGGGCCGGGGTGGCGCAGGCGATCTCGATCCAGCGGCGGCGGGTCAGGTGACCGTCGACGACGGCCTGGTGGAGCAGGTCCATCCGGTTCTCCACGCCGGGCAGGCCGTTGGGGATCTTGGAGAAGTCGCCGCGGCCGAGCTCCTTCTGGCCGGCGAAGCAGAACGGGCAGTGGTCGGTGGAGACCACCTGGAGGTCGTTGGTGCGCAGCCCGCGCCAGAGCGCCTGCTGGTGCTCCCGGGGGCGCAGCGGCGTGCTGCAGACGTACTTGGCGCCCTCGAAGCCGTCGGCCCCGGTCTCGGCGAGGTTGTCGGTGGAGAGGAAGAGGTACTGGGGGCAGGTCTCGCCGAAGACGTTGAGGCCGTCGTCGCGGGCCCGGACGAGCTCGGCGAGGGCAGCGGCGGCGGAGACGTGGACGACGTAGAGCGGGCTGCCGGCGACCTGGGCGAGCTTGATGGCGCGGTGGGTGGCCTCGGCCTCCAGGAGTTCGCGGCGGACCTCGCCGTGGTGGCGGGGGTCGGTCCGGCCGGCGGCGAGGGCCTGTTCGACGAGCACGTCGATGGCGATGCCGTTCTCGGCGTGCATCATGACGAGTCCGCCGTTGAGGGCGCCGCGTTGCATGGCGCGCAGGATGCGGCCGTCGTCGCTGTAGAAGACGCCGGGGTAGGCCATGAAGAGCTTGAAGGAGGTGGATTCGCCGGAGTCGACGAGGGCGTCCATCTCCTTGAGGACGGCGTCGTTGACGTCGGAGACGATGGTGTGGAACGCGTAGTCGACGGCGCAGTTGCCGTCGGCCTTGGCGTGCCAGGTGTCGAGCCCCTCGCGCAGCGAGCCGCCGACGGGTTGGACGGCGAAGTCGACGATGGTGGTGGTGCCGCCCCAGGCGGCGGCGCGGGTGCCGGTCTCGAAGGTGTCGGAGGCGGCGGTGCCGCCGAAGGGCAGCTCCATGTGGGTGTGGGCGTCGACGCCGCCGGGGATCACGTAGTGGCCGGTGGCGTCGATGACGGTGTCGGCGGTCCAGGCGCGGGCGGCGTCGCTGTCGGTGGCGGCGAGGGCGGCGACGCGCTCGCCCTCGATCAGGACGTCGGCGTGGAGCTCGTCGGCGGCGGTGATGACGAGGCCGCCGCGGATGACGGTGCGGGTCACGGTGTCGGCCTCCCTCACGCCTCGGTGAGCGGGCCGTAGGCCTCGGGCCGGCGGTCCCGGTAGAACGCCCACTGCTGCCGGACTTCCTCGATGAGGCCGAGGTCGAGGTCGCGGACGACGAGTTCCTCCTCCTTGTCGGAGGCGACGTCGCCGACGAACTGGCCGCGCGGGTCGACGAAGTAGGAGGTGCCGTAGAAGTCGTTGTCGCCGTACTCCTCGGTGCCGACGCGGTTGATGGCGGCGACGAAGTACTCGTTGGCGACGGCGGCGGCGGGCTGTTCGAGCTGCCAGAGGTAGGCGGAGAGGCCGCGGCTGGTGGCGGAGGGGTTGTAGACGATCTGGGCGCCGGCCAGGCCGAGGGCCCGCCAGCCCTCGGGGAAGTGGCGGTCGTAGCAGATGTAGACGCCGACCCGGCCGACCGCGGTGTCGAAGACGGGCCAGCCGAGGTTGCCGGGCTTGAAGTAGTACTTCTCCCAGAAGCCCTTGACCTGGGGGATGTGGTGCTTGCGGTACTTGCCGAGGTAGCTGCCGTCGGCGTCGATCACGGCGGCGGTGTTGTAGTAGACGCCGGGCTGCTCCTCCTCGTAGACGGGGACGACGACGACCAGGCCGAGTTCGCGCGCGAGGTCCCGCATCCTGCGGACGGTGGGGCCGTCCGGGACGGCCTCGGCCCAGCGGTAGTGCTCGGGGTCCTGGACCTGACAGAAGTACGGGGCGTTGAAGACCTCCTGGAACCCGATGATCTTCGCGCCCTGGGCGGCGGCCTCGCGCGCGTGGCGCTCGTGGAGAGCGATCATCGTCTCCTGATCACCGGTCCACCGGGTCTGCACGAGGGCGGCACGGACGATCTGCGACATGGGTACCTCCGCAACTCCGTGGCCCGGCCTGGCGGTCGGGCCCGCGGTCTGAGGGTTGACGGGGCGGATCTGCCTCTGGTTCCCGCACGTGTCGACATGCGGCGGTGCACACATCTACGTGCGTAGAACGTGGTCCGTCGACCGTAGGCCCGGCCTCGGTGGCCTGACAATACGTCGGACGTAACGCGGCGGGGGCGATCCTGTTACGCGGACACGCGGGGGCTTCTGGACGGCATGAAACGCTCATCTACCCCATTGGCACACTCCTTACTCATTCGGGTGAATCCGGGTGCGAGGCGGTGCGCGTCGGGGTAAGACGCCCGAGGGTGCCGCTGCGGTCCGTCACCGGAGCGCTCCCGACGGTGATTTCCCGGCGGCGCGTTCCTGACGACGGGTACCGGCGGCGGGCTCCCCGCGACGAGTTCCTGACGGCGATCCGGGCGAGGTCCACGGGGGAGGTCGACGTGACGGCAGCATCCGATCCGGCCGGGCCGCGCGGCGTGCCCCCCGGCCTCCCGCGTCCGCTCACCGGCCCCGCGCCGGGCCCGGTGCCGCCCTGGGCCGGCCTGCTGCTCGCCCTGGCCGCGCCGCTGCCGCTCGTGCTGGGGAGCGCGCTGTTCGCCCGGTGGGCGCCGGCGGTGCGGAGCGTGCGGCTGCAACTGGCCGGTTCGGCGGCCGCCGCCGAGGCCGTGATCGCCGGGCGGGCCGCCGACCACCGGGCGGCGCTGCGGGCCGAGCCCTGGCTGCTCGGCGGCACCACGCTGACCCTCGTGGCGGCGGGGCTGCTGGGCTGGTACGTGCTCACCCGGCCGCACTGGCGGCTGGCCGCGCTCGCCGCCGGCGGCGCCGGTCTGCTGGCGGGCGCGCTGGGCATCGCGGAGAACGTCCTGCTCGGCACCGGGCTGGACGGCTTCGGCACCGGGCCGGCCGGAGCGCGCTCCGGTTCCGACGCGCCGTTCGCCGCCGCGGCCGCGCTCGCCACCGTGAAGTGGCTGCTCCTGCTGCCCGCCGGGGCGGTCGCCCTGACCGTCCTGGTGATCACCCTGCACCGCGCGGCACGCGGCATCCCGCGCCACCGGCGCGCGGCCGGCCGGACCCCGTCCACCACCCCCGAAGCCGCCACCGCCCCGGACACCGATCCGGACGCCGCCACCGCCGCGGACGCCGCCCCGGACGCCACCGGCCCGGAGCTCATCCCGCCCTGGCCGGTGGCCACCGCCCACGGCGGGCGCTGGCCGCCCGGCCACCGTCCGCACGGCCCGCTCGACCGCCACGCCCGCTGGCGCAACGGTGCCCAGGTGCCACCCGGCCGGGAGCCCGCCCGGCTCGGCTTCTGCGTCTCCGGCGGCGGCATCCGGTCCGCCTGCGTCACACTCGGCGCGCTCCAGGCGCTGCGGCCCTGGCTGAAGCAGGCCCGCTACCTGGTCTCCGTCTCCGGCGGCGGCTACACCACCGGGGCGCTGCAACTCGCGCTCAGCGACTCCGCGCCCGGCGGGCCGGTGCACGCTGTCTCCGGCCTGACGGCGGACACCGTCCTGGAGCCCGGGTCGCCGGAGGAGGACCACCTCCGGCGGCACGCCAAGTACCTCGCCGACGGGGCCGGCCAGTGGCTGGTCGCCCTCGGGACGCTGCTGCGCGGCCTGGTCGCGGCCCTGACCCTGCTGCTCGCCGCCGTCCTGGTGCTCGGCCTCGGGCTCAGCCGGTTCTACCGGCTCGTCCCGCTGACGGACCTGGACGCGCTGGCCGCCGTCGGCCTGCGCACCGGGGGGAGCACCCGGCTCGGCGTGTTCACCGTCCGGGAGCCCGCCGTGCTGGCGCTGCTCGCACTGGTGGTGGCCGCCGCGCTCTGCTGGCTGCTCTGGCTGCTGACCTTCTCGCTGCTCGGCTGGGGCGCCCCGCTGCCGCGGGCGCTGCGCCGGCTCTCGCACGGCACCCTCGCGCTGGCCGCGCTGCTGGCCACCGGGGTGCTGCTGGTGCCCGGGGTGGCCTGGGGCTCGGTCTGGCTGCAGCAGTCGCTCGCCGTCGGCGCCCGGCAGACCGGCGCCGGCCTCAGCCTGACCGTCCTGCTCAGCTACCTCAGCCTGCTGCTCGGCATACTCTGGCGCGGGCGCCGGGTCGTCGAGCAGGGCGCGGCGGCCCTGGGCGGGCTGCTGCGCGGCACCCGCCGGCTCGGCGGCGGGGTGGCCGACCGGCTCGTCCAGTACCTGCTGGTGTGGGCGGCGCTCGCCGCGCTGTCGGCGGGGGCCCTGCTCGCGCTCGGTTGGGCGGTCGCCACCGGTCACGCCTGGCCCGTCGCCGTCCAGGTGCTGCTGCCGCTCGTCCTCGGCACGGTCGGGCTCAACCTCGACCAGACCTGGATGAGCCTGCACCCGTTCTACCGGCGCCGGCTGGCCTCCGCGTTCGCCGTCCGCCGCGCCACCGAGGACGGCGAGGTGCTGGCCCGGCCGTACCACTTCTACCGCGAGCAGACCTGGCTCAGCCACTACGGCGCCCGGCACCCCGACGTCCCGCAGGTGCTCTTCGCGGCGGCGGCCAACCTGTCCGGCAGCTCCCGCACGCCCCCCGGGCGCCGGGCGGTCTCGTTCACCTTCTCGCACGACTACGTCGGCGGGCCGGACGTCGGCTACGCCCGCACCGACCTGCTGGAGCGGCGCACCCGGCGGCACATCGCGAGGGACCTCACCGTGCAGTCCGCGATGGCCGTCTCGGGCGCCGCCTTCTCCTCGGCGATGGGCCGTCAGTCCCGGGGCTACCAGGGCCTGTTCGCCGTCACCAACGCCCGGCTGGGCACCTGGCTGCCCAACCCTGCCGCGCTCGGACCGCTCTGGGCGCCGGACCGGGACTGGCGCCTCCCCCCGCAGCCCGCCGTCCGGCGGCTGCCCTACCAGTTGCGCGAGCTGTGCGGGCGCTTCCCGATGGACGACCGCTTCCTGCTCACCACCGACGGCGGGCACTACGAGAACCTCGGCCTGGTCGAGCTGCTCCGGCACCGGGTGCGGACGGCGGTCTGCGTCGACGCCAGCGGGGACGCCCCCGCCGCCGCCAGCCTGACGGCGGCGATCACCCTCGCCCGCGAGGAACTCGGCATCGTGATCACCCTGCGCGATCCGGAGCTGCTGATCCCCGGCAGCACCGACCGGTCGCTGCGCGGGCTGGCGGCGCGGCTGGCGGACCGGCTCTCGGCCAAGGCGGTGATCACCGGCGACATCCGCTACCCGGACCCGTTCGACGTGCCCGGCGACGACGGGGCCGGGCCGGGCGGCCACGGCGCGCACGGCGTCCGCGGTGCCGGCGACGACGACGAGTGGCGCCACCACGGCACGCTGATCGTCGTCCAGGCCGTGCTCACCCCCGGCATGCCGTACGAGCTGCACGCCTACGCGGCGGCCAACCAGGCGTTCCCGAACGACAGCACCAGCGACCAGTGGTTCGACCACCGGCAGTTCGACGCGTACCAGACGCTCGGCCGCCATCTGGGTGAGCAGGCGGCGCCCGTGCTCAAGGCGACGCTGGCCGGACCGGGACACCCGCCCGCGGCGGCCCGCGTACCGGCCGTGCGGACCACCCCGACGGCCCCCACCAGCGGGGCAACGCGCCCGGCCGCGGCACCCCCGCCACCCCGGCGCGCCACGCAGGAGTGATCGAGCTCGCTTGACTCGTGCCCGTCGGGTCGGGAAAGATCCGGCGCATGGACTCCGGCACCACTCTGGTTTGCCGCCTGCACGTCGATCTGCGACGCCAGGCGAGTTCCATCTGTGCCTGTTGACCTGAACTCTCCTCGCCGGTCCCGCCCCGTGACGTCCGCCAGGGCCCGCTCCGCGCACCCGTACCCGTCTTCCTGACGCGCCCGCCCGACGCTCCCGTGCCACGCGCACGCCTGTTCTCCCCGCCGGGCCGGGCCGTACCCTCCGCTCGTTCCGCCTTCCCCGAGGACGCCCACATGAGCCTGGACCTCGCCCCCGGCAGCCCGGCCGGCCCGACCGGCCCCGAAGCCACCGCCCCCGACACCGCCGCGGCGGCCGCCACCACCGGGGCCGCCACCCTCACGGAGGAACGGGCCCGCACACCGCTCACCCCGAAGTCCCTGCGCGCGATCGTCCGCGACCTCGCCGAGCAGCCCGACCAGTGGATCCACCACGTCCGGCTGTCCACCGAGGAGCGCTGGTACCGGCGGCTGGTGGCCGACGAGGACCACGAGGTGTGGCTGATCAGCTGGCTGCCCGGCCAGTCCACCGGGTTCCACGACCACGGCGGCTCGCGCGGCGCGTTCGCCGTAGCGCTCGGCGAGCTGGAGGAGCTCTCACTCGGCGGACCGGAGCAGGGCCTGCTGATCCGCCGGATCACGGCCGGCACCGCCCGGGCGTTCGGCCCGGAATACGTGCACGACGTCCGCAACACGGCCGCCGGCCCGGCGGTCACCCTGCACGCCTACTCACCGCCGTTGAGCTCGATGGCGCACTACGAACTGCGGGCCGGCGGACTGGTCCGCACCTCGCAGGAGGGACCGGAACAATGGTGACCACGATCGACGACCTGGTGGAGCGCGCCCGCGAAGGGGTCCACCGGCCCCGCGCCCGGGAGGCCTACCAGGCACAGCTGGACGGCGCGCTGCTGGTGGACATCCGGCCGGCGGCGCAGCGGGCCGCCGAGGGGGAGGTCCCCGGCTCGCTGATCATCGAGCGCAATGTGCTGGAGTGGCGGCTCGACCCGACGGGGAGCCACCGGATCCCCGAGGCCACCGGCTACGACGTGGAGGTGATCGTGGTCTGCTCCGAGGGCTATGCCTCCAGTCTGGCCGCCGCCTCGCTGCGTGAGCTGGGGCTACGCCGGGCGACGGATCTGGACGGCGGGTTCGTCGGCTGGGCCGCCGCCGGGCTGCCGACTCGTCAGGGCGGCTGAGCGGCCGAGCGGCCCAGCGGCCCACCGATCCACTGGTCCACCGGTCCGCCGGTCCACCGGGAGGACAGCCCACCGGACCGCGTCCGGGGCCCCGGCGGCCCGTCCGGTGGGTCCGGAGGCCTCCCCGGGCCGGCTGCCCCCGGGCGGACGGTAAATCAGGGACAGGAGATGATTCAGGTCATAGTCTGATCGGAGTTTCCGCCGGTCCGATGCTGGGCAGCCACGCGGGCGGAAGAACGCCCAGGCAGTTGATCCGACGGGTACGGCCGCTTCATGAGCCGTCACATGTCGACAAACCGCCACGACCGACAGACCGACACCGTCGGCGCCAGTAACGGAAGGCGCCGAGACAGAGGAAACTCCCCGTGATCAGATTCGACGGCGCCGGCAAGCGCCATCCCGACGGCACCATCGCCGTCGGGAGCCTGGACCTCGATGTGCCCACCGGCCGGATAACCGTCCTGGTCGGCCCGTCCGGCTGTGGCAAGACCACGCTGCTGCGCATGGTCAACCGGATGGTGGAGCCGACCTCGGGCCGGGTGCTCCTGGACGGCACGGACGTCGCCGAGCTGGAGCCCGCCAAGCTGCGCCGGGGCATCGGTTACGTGATCCAGCAGGCCGGGCTCTTCCCGCACCGCAAGGTGATCGACAACATCGCCACCGTCCCCTACCTCCTCGGCTGGGACCGCAAGCGGGCCCGGGCCCGGGCCGCCGAGCTGCTGGAGCTGGTCGGACTGGCCCCCGAGACCGGCAAGCGCTACCCGTTCCAGCTCTCCGGCGGCCAGCAGCAGCGCGTCGGGGTGGCCCGGGCACTGGCCGCCGACCCGCCGGTCCTGCTGATGGACGAGCCGTTCAGCGCCGTCGACCCGGTGGTCCGGGCCGGGCTCCAGGAGGAGCTGCTGCGGCTGCAGTCCGAGCTGCACAAGACGGTGCTCTTCGTCACGCACGACATCGAGGAGGCCGTCCGGCTCGGCGACCAGGTCGTGGTGCTGCGCGAGCAGGGCCGGATCGCCCAGCTCGCCGATCCGCACACCCTGCTCACCGCGCCGGCGGACGACGAGGTCGCCGCCTTCCTCGGCCGGGACCGGGGGCTGCGCGGGCTCGGCCTGCGCCCCGCCCTCGCCGTCGCCGTCCGCCCGGTGGCCGACGGACTGCGCCACGGGGGGTGGGAGTTGGCACTGGACGACGAGCGCCGCCCGATCGGCTGGATCGACCGGGACGCCGCGACCGCCACCCTGCACCCGGCCGCCGGGTACCGCCCGGAGACCGACACCCTGCGCACCGCGCTGGACGCCGCCGTCCTCTCCCCCGCCGGGGTCGCGGTCGCGCTGGACGCCGACGGCCGGGCCACCGGCACGGCGAGCCGCGAGGCCGTCCTGACCGCCCTCGCGGCCCCGCCCGCACCAGCCCCCGCACCCGTGGCCGCACCAGCCCCCGCACCCGCACCCGTGGCCGCGCCGAACGGGTCGGCGCCCGGGGCCGGCCCGGCGGAGCGGACCCGGGTGCCCGAGGAGGCCGACACGGCGGACGAGATCGACGGGGTCACCGGTGGACGATGAACCGATCGTCCGGTGGTACTGGATCGGCGACCACCTCGGCTACCTCGGCCACCTGCTCGCCGACCACGCGGTGATCGCGCTGCTCCCGGTGCTGATCGGCCTGCTGCTGGCCGTCCCGCTGGGGCTGGCCTGCACCCGCTTCCCCCGGCTCTACCAACCGCTGGCCGCCGTCTTCAACGTCGTCTACGCGCTGCCCTCGCTGGCGGTCTTCGTGGTGCTCATCCCCTACACCGGGCTGGCCACCCAGGCCACCGTGATGATCCCCCTCACCTTCTACGCGATCGCGGTCCTGCTGCCGACCACCGTGGACGGCCTGCACGCCGTCCCCGACCCGGTCCGCCAGGCGGCGACCGCGATGGGGTACGGGCCCTGGCACCGGCTGGCGGCCGTCGAACTGCCCGCCTCGGTGCCGTACCTGGTCGCCGGGCTCCGGGTCGCGGCGGTCTCCAGCATCTCGCTGGCGAGCGTCGGCGCCCTGGTCGGACGCGGCGGACTCGGCTACCTCTTCATCGACGGCTTCCAACGCACCTTCCCGACCCCGATCGTGGCGGGCATCGTGCTGATCGCCGCGCTGGCGCTGGCCGTGGACCTGGTGCTGATCGGAGCCCGGCGGCTGCTCGCGCCCTGGGCCGTCCGGGAGACGGGGGCCGGCCGGTGAACTGGCTCTCCTGGCTGGGGGACTTCTTCTCCGCCCCGGACCGCCGCAGCGGCCCGGACTCGATCCTGCACCGCGTCGCAGAGCACCTGCTGCTCTCCGGCGAGGCCCTCTTCTACGCGGCCCTGCTGGCCGTGCCGCTCGGCCTGCTGATCGGCTACACCGGCCGCGGCGCCACCGTCGTCACCTCGATGGCCGGCGCCGCCCGCGCGCTGCCCACGCTCGGCCTGGTGACGCTCGCGGTGCTGCTCGCCGGGGTCGGCGACACGGCCGTGCTGATCCCGCTGGTCGCGCTCGCCGCGCCGCCGCTGCTGGTCGCCGCCGTCGAGGGGGTGCGCGGGACCGACCCGGACGTGCGGGACGCGGCGCGCGGAGTCGGACTGACGCACCCGCAGGTACTCCGGCAGGTCTGTCTGCCGTCCGCGCTGCCGACCCTGCTGGCCGGGTTCCGGACCGCGACCGTCCAGGTCGTCGCGACGGCCACGGTCGCCGCGTACGTCGGCCTCGGCGGCCTCGGCCGGTACGTCATCGACGGGCTGGCCACGCGGAACTACGCCGTGACGGTGGGCGGCGCGCTGCTCGTGGTGCTGCTCGCGGTCGGCGCCCAGCTGTTCTTCGCCCTGTTGGCCCGGTTCGCGCTCCCGCCCGGACTGCGCGCCGAGCGTCGGTGCCGCCCGTCCCGCCGGGCCCGCTGATCCTGCTCCTCCCGCTGATCCCACCGATCCGGCTGATCCCGCTGGTTCTCATCCGCCCCGAAAGGACACGTATCACCATGTCGACATCCGCACGCCGCCGAAGCGGCCGTCGGGCCCTGCTCCTCGGCACCGTCGCCGCGCTCGCCCTCGGCGCCACCGCCTGCTCCTCCTCGGGCGGCGACCCGCTCGGCGGCTCCTCGAACTCGGCCGCCGCGACCGCCGGCTCGACGGCGGGCGGTGGGTCCGGCTCGACCGTGGTGGTCGGCTCGGCCAACTTCCCCGAGAACGTGCTGCTCGGCTCGATCTACTCGCAGGCGCTGAAGGCCAAGGGCGTCAAGGTCGAGGAGAAGTTCAACATCGGCAGCCGCGAGGTGCTGTACGGGCAGCTGCAGAACGGCAGCCTGACGGTGCTGCCCGAGTACAACGGCGCGCTGCTCTCCTACCTCGGCGCCAAGGCGTCCACGCCCACCACCGGCGACGTCAACGCGGCCCTGGCGAAGACCCTCCCCGCCTCGCTGGCCATCCTGGACTCCTCGCCCGCCGAGGACAAGGACACCCTGAGCGTCAGCCAGGAGAGCGTCGACAAGTTCCAGCTGAAGACCATCGAGGATCTGGTGGCCAAGGCGGGCGAGTTCACCATCGGCGGCCCGCCGGAGTTCAAGACGCGCCAGGAGCAGCCGCTCAAGGACGTCTACGGGCTGACCTTCAAGGAGTGGAAGCCGACCGGCGAGACCACCGCCAACGCGATCAAGGACGGCTCGATCCAGGTCGGCAACGTCTTCTCCACCGACCCGAAGATCGCCCAGCTGAAGCTCGTCCCGCTGGCCGACCCGAAGAACCTGTTCGGCGCGCAGAACGTCACCCCGCTGGTGAACAAGGCCGCGATCGGCGCCCCCGCGGTCGCCGCGCTGAACGCGGTGTCGGCCAAGCTCGACACCGCGGGCCTGGCGACGCTGATGAAGAAGGTCGCCGTCGACAAGGAGGACCCGTCGGCGGTCGCCAAGGAGTGGCTGAAGGCCAACGGACTGGACTGAGCCCCGACGGCACGACCGGCGAGAGTACGACCGGCGAGAGTACGCCCGGCGAAGGTGCCGGCGGCGGTGGCCCGGGAGGCGATGTCCTCCCGGGCCCTCGGGGTTTCGTGCCCGCCAGGAGCGCGCGGCCGGGGGGGGGGGGGCGGGGGGGGGGGCGGCGTGCGCTCCCCCCCCCCCCCCCCCCGCCGCTTCGCCGCCAGGGGGATCTTCCCTTGAGCGGCGCGAACATGACAGTGTGACGGGATGCGCACTCGTCTCCTCGCCGCCACCCTCACGGCGTTCGCCGCGGTGAGCCTCGCTGCCTGTTCGTCCGGCTCGGGTTCGAACGGCACCGCCGCCGGCTCCCCCACCGCACCGGCCGCCGCCACCGCATCCGCGCCGGGCACTCCCGCTCCCGGCGGCAGCACCGACGCCACCGGCACCGGCGCGCCGGCCACCGCCCCCGCGGCGGCTACCCCGACCGCCCCCGCCGCACCGGTCACCGGCACTCCCGACGGGCCCGCCCCGGGATCGGCCCCGCCCGGCGCGCCCGACGCCCCCGCCACCCAGGCGCCGCCCAAGCCCGCACCGCCGGCCGACGCCGGGCTGCCCGCCAAGCCGGGCGCGGACGACGCCGCCAAGGTGGTCGCCGCGCTGGCGGCGATCGACCCGGCGATCGTCGGCGACAAGCCCGACCAGGCCGTCGACCGGGCCCGCAACCAGTGCCAGGCGATGTACCAGTTCCCCAAGGACCGGGCCAAGTTGATCGAGCTGACCGACCAGCGCTTCACCGCGCCCGACCACCCGCAGGGCTTCGGCGCCGAGAAGGCCGGGAAGATCCTCGACGCCCTGCGCGCCACCCTCTGCCCGCCGTCCTGATCCCCGGCCGACGGAGGGCCGCCCCGAGCAGCCCGGTGTCCTGAGCACCGGGCCGGGGGGGGGCGGGGGGCCCCCCCCGCCGCGGCCCCCCGCCGCCCCCCCCCCCCGCGCCCCCGGGGGACTTCCCCCGGGGGCCGCGGGGGCCGCGCCCACCCCCCGGGCGGCGCCCACGGCACCCCACGCGAGCGGCGCCCGTTCGCGGCCGGCCCGGGTCGCCGGGGCCCGCCGCAGCACGACGGCGCGCCGCTACAACGACCTGACAGCACGGCAGGGCACCGCACGGCAGCACGACCGAACTCCCGTACGAGCCGGGGCACCGCGGTGTACTGTCGCGAGCAGGTGAGCCGGGAAGACTGGTCGGCGCGACGCTGACGCCTGCCCGAGGAGCACCATGGCTGCCGAGCCGAACGCCGCCACCCCCGCCACTCCGGCCGGTGGGGCCACGCGGACCGTGCGGGACCACCTCGGTCCGCTGGCACTGGTCGGCGGCCGGTGGATCATCGGCGACCACGAGCGCCGGGCCCATCTCACCTTCGAGCCCGAGGGCCTGGTGCACCGGGTGCTGGGCCGGGACCCGCATCCGGTGCCCTGGGACCGTCTGATGGAGCTGGGCGTCGCGGTCACCGTCGACCGGTTCTCCAGCTCCAGGTTCGGCGGCCTGCTGACCAGGACCCCGGGCATCACCACGCACGGCTCCTGCCTGCGGGCCACGGTCCGGCACCCCTACGACCTGTGGTCGCCCGACTTCAGCCACCACCGCGGCTTCTACTCCGCCCGCGAGATCGTGCTCCTGGACGTGCTGCTCGACGTGGTCGTCGCCCGGAAGCGGGCGGAACTGCTCGGCGACGCCGCCTGGCTGACCGGCGCGGTCGACCGGGTGGGCCGGCACCGTTTCGCCGTGAAGTGGCGCAGCGAGGGCGATGTCGTCAGGATCGTCGACGAGCTTCTCGCGCGGACTTCCTGACGCCCGGTCGGGCGCGCCGCTCCGCCGCCCGGCGCAAGGTTGGCCGGACCCCCGGGCGCGACGTCGCCCGGCCGCCCGGCCGCCCGGCCCCCGACGGCGTCGGGCGGCGAAGTCGGGCGACCGGTCGGGCCGGAGCGGCATCGCCCGGTCAGCGCCGGATGGTTCGCCCCGCGACCACCGGATCGCTCCGCCGACGAACTGTTAGGAGCCTTGACAGACGAGTGGTCTAGTCCAACCATAAGCATGTCGATCCGACCGGGATGCACTGTGGGGGTGTGACCACCGGCGGCTGAGGCATCGCCCTGCCCTGCTCCACACCGCCCCCGACCCGCGAGGCGTACGCGTGCCCACGCAGCGTCGTCCGTCCTTTCCGCGTGTCCACGGGGTTCCGCACGCCCCCATCGCGTTCCGCAGTCAACGGTTCCACCGCTCCACAGTTCCGCAGCGCACCTCTGCACTTCACCAACATCCTGCCCCACCACGTCTGTTGGAGAATCTCATGAGTCTACGCAGAACGATCCGGGCCGCCCTGACGGCCTGTGTCACGCTGGCCGCCTCGGCCGGCCTGGTCACCGTCGGAACGGCCTCGGCCGAGGCCGCGACCCCGCTGCCGACCCGGGTGTTCGCCCCGTACTTCGAGGCCTGGACCGGTCAGAGCCCGGCCGCGCTGGCCGCGCAGTCCGGCGCCAAGCACCTCACGATGGCGTTCCTGCAGGCCGCCACCAAGGGCTCGTGCACCCCCTACTGGAACGGCGACAGCTCGCTGCCGGTCTCCTCGTCCTCGTTCGGCGCGGACATCGCCACCATCCGGGCCAACGGCGGCGACGTGATCCCGTCGTTCGGTGGCTACACCGCCGACAACACCGGCACCGAACTGGCCGACAGCTGCACCGATGTCAACCAGATCGCGGCCGCCTTCGAGAACGTCATCACCACCTACGACATCAGCCGGATCGACCTGGACATCGAGGACAACTCGCTGACCAACACGGCGGGCATCGACCGCCGCAACAAGGCGATCAAGCTGGTGCAGGACTGGGCCGCCGCCAACGGCCGCTCGATCCAGTTCTCGTACACGCTGCCGACCACCACCAGCGGCCTGGCCTCCAGCGGCCTGGCGGTGCTGAAGAACGCGGTCACCAACAACGCGCGGATCGACGTCGTCAACCTGATGACCTTCGACTACTACGACAACGCCGCGCACGACATGGCCGCCGACACCCAGACCGCGGCGACCGGCCTCTACAACCAGCTGGCCAAGCTCTACCCCACCAGGACCCCGGCGCAGCTGTGGGGTTCGATCGGCATCACCGAGATGGTCGGCATCGACGACTTCGGCGCGGCGGAGACCTTCACCGTGGCCAACGCGACCACGGTGTACAACTGGGCGGTCTCGAAGGGCATCAACACGCTCTCGTTCTGGGCCCTCCAGCGTGACAACGGCGGCTGCCCGGGCACCGGCGGCCGGGACGACTGCTCCGGGATCAGCCAGGGCACCTGGGAGTTCAGCCACATCTTCTCCCAGTACACCAGCAACACCCAGCCGAGCAACGACTTCTCGGTCGCGGTGAGCCCGAACTCCGGCACGGTGGCGGCCGGTTCCTCCACCAGCGCGACCATCTCCACGGCGGTCACGGCCGGTTCGGCGCAGAGCGTCAACCTCACCGTCACCGGCGCCCCGGCCGGCGTCACCGCCACCGTCACCCCCGGCAGCGTCACCGCCGGCGGCACCGCCACCCTGAACATCACCACCACGGCCGCCACCGCGGCGGGCACCTACCCGCTCACCATCACCGGCAGCGGGGCCTCGGGCACCCACACCAGCAGCTACTCGCTGAAGGTGACGAGCACCCAGCCCGGTAACGACTTCTCGGTCGCGGTGAACCCGAACTCCGGGACGGTGGCGGCCGGTTCCTCCACCAGCGCGACCATCTCCACCGCCGTCACGGCCGGTTCGGCGCAGAGCGTCAACCTCACCGTCACCGGCGCCCCGGCCGGCGTCACCGCCACCGTCACCCCCGGCAGCGTCACCGCCGG
>NZ_JBHYYB010000002.1:235684-260878 GCF_042752535.1 Kitasatospora sp. NPDC059327
CGGCACCGCCACCCTGAACATCACCACCACGGCCGCCACCGCGGCGGGCACCTACCCGCTCACCGTCACCGGCAGCGGGGCCTCGGGCACCCACACCAGCAGCTACTCGCTGACGGTCACCGGGGTCACCCCGCCCGGCGCTCTGGTGAACGGCGGCCTGGAGACGGGCAGCCTCGCCCCGTGGACCTGCCAGAGCGGCGGCGCGGTGGTCTCCACCCCGGCCCACTCGGGCTCCTACGCCCTGCAGGCCGCGGCGACCGCCGGCCAGACCGGCCAGTGCGCGCAGACTGTGACGCTGTCGCCCAACACCTCGTACACGCTGAGCGGTTGGGTCCAGGGCAACTACGCCTACCTCGGCGTGAGCGGCGGCGCCACCGCCAGCACCTGGACGAACGCCGCCGGCTGGACCAAGCTGACCGTCCCGTTCACCACCGGCGCCTCCGGCACCGTGACGGTGTACCTGCACGGCTGGTACGGCCAGGGCAACGTCTTCGGCGACGACTTCGCCATCGCCTGACCCCTCCCGCCACACCCGATCGTCCCGTCGGGGGCGGCGCGACCTCACCGTCGCGCCGCCCCCGGCGGCCGTTCCCCCGTGGTAGCGCCCCCGGCGGACGGGAACATCACCGTGGCCACTCCCGCCCCATTGGTCATGTCATAGGATCACCGACCATGACGGACGGGGTGGGGACCACGGACAGCGCACGAACGCCCGACGGGGCAGCCGCTTCACCACCGGCCGGTCCCCCACCAGCCGGCCTCCCACCGGCCGCGGCACCGGCCGGAGTCCGGCCCGGACCGTACTCCACACCGCACACCCCGGCGCCGGGCGCCGGCGGCTCGCCGTACCTCACCGGGTCCGCCACCCCGCCCCGGCCCGACTGGGCCGCCCTGGCCGAGCAGCACGACGAGGAGATCCGGCGCAGGAAGCGGCTGCGGGTGATCGGGGCCAGTGTGCTCGCGACCGCCCTGATCGGCGGGATGACGGCGACGGCGATCCAGGTGTCCGGCAGCGGCCGGGACGACCGCCCGAGCGGCGCCGTCACCCTCCGACCCGGCCCCACCACCGACCCGGCCGTCGCACCCACCGGCCCCACCGGCTCAGCCACCGGGGCCCCGCCGGCCGTGGCCACCACCGCGCCGACCTCCCCCGGTGCCTCCGCCGCCGCCCCGGGCGGGACGTCCGCGACCCCCTCCGCCGGCAAGTCCGGCAGCCGGCCGAGCGGCGTCGCGACCACCCCCGGCAAACCCGCCGCGAGCGCCACCCAGGGTGCTCCCCCGCCCGCCGCGCCGCCGGTCGCACCGCCCGTCACCGCCCCCGCGCCGACCGGCGGCGCGCCGCGCGATCCGCTGACGGTCATCTCCGAGGCCGTGACCGACACCGCTCCGCTCGACCCGGGCACCCTGTTCGCCGCCCCGAGCCTCACCGTCGGCGGCCGCACCTGGAACCGTGTCGTCACGGGCAGCACGGACACCTGCTGGCAGGCCACCACCGGCGGTCTGGGCGACGTGATCAGCGGCCAGGCCTGCCGCAGGCTGCTGCGCGCGACGTACACCTCCGGCGACAGCGCCGTCACCGTCGGCGTGGCCGTCTTCGACCACGCACCGCAGGCCGACGCCGCCGGCCAGTCCCACAAGGGCCAGGTCCAGGGCCTGACCACGCCCGGCGGCATCGCCTGGTGCGTGTCGGCCGGCTGCGCCAACACGCACACCACGATCGGCCGCTACGGCTACTACACGGTGTCGGGCACCTACCGCCCCGGCGGCACCACCCAGGACGTCGCCGCGACGGCCGCCGGTCCCGAGCTCGCCGCCTACGCCCGCACCCGGCTGCTCGCCCGCGGCCAGGCGGTGGTCGGCGTCTGACCGCGCCGGCCGCCCGGCCGCGACCCCTACCGGGCCGCCACCGGGCGCGGGGAGCGGCAGAGGGCCAGAAAGGCGACCGCGGACAGGACGGCGCAGACGAGCACGACGACCGCGAGGAGGACCGCCGACGGGCTGCCGCCGAGGCTGCTGAGGGGCGCGACCAGGGCGCCGCAGAGGAACGTGCCGGTGCCGATGAGGGCGGAGGCGGAGCCGGCGGCCTGCGGGGCGACCAGGCTGAGCGCCTGGGCGGCGGAGTTCGGCAGGATCACGCCGAGGCTGCCCATCAGGACGAAGAGCGCCGGGCAGACGCCGGCCAGGCCGAGATCCCAGACCGCCGTGAGCAGGACCAGCGCCACCCCCGCGGCGACCGCCGTCCCGAGACCGGCCAGCATCAGCGCGCGGGCTGTGAAGCGGCGGGCGAGCACCCGCCCGTTCAGCTGGGTGACGGCCACGATGGCGAACGAGTTGAGGCCGAACAGCAGGCTGTAGGTCTGCGGCGAGACGTGGTAGACGTGCTGGAGCACCACCGACGAGCCGCTGATGTAGCCGAACAGCGCGCCGAACGCGAAGGTGCTGGTCAGCGTGAGACCGAGGAACGGCAGGTTCCGCAGGAGCCCCTTCATGGTGCGCAGCGTGGCGACGAGCCCGCCACCGTGGCGGGCCGCCGGTGGCAGGGTCTCGCGCAGGGCCCCGAAGGCGATCAGGGTGAGCAGCAGGCCGAGCGCGGTGAGGGCGCCGAAGGTGCCGCGCCAGGAGGTGACGCGCAGCAGTTGGGCGCCGACGACCGGGGCGAGGATCGGGGCGAGGCCGGATATCAGGCTGATCGAGGCCAGGAAGCGGAGCATCGCGACGCCCTCGAAGCGGTCCCGTGCGACGGCGCGGCCGATGACCAGGCCCGCCGCACCGGCCGCGCCCTGCACGAAGCGGGCCGCGATCAGGATCGGCAGGGTGGGGGCGACCACGCACAGGACGCCGGCCAGGGTGTAGACGACCAGGCCGACGAGCAGCGGCGGGCGGCGGCCGAAGCGGTCGCTGAGCGGTCCGAAGATCAGCTGGCCGGCGGCGACGCCGAACATCGAGAAGGTCAGGGTGAGCTGGACCGCGGCCGGTTCGGCGGCGAAGTCGTCGGCGATCACCGGCAGGCCGGGCAGGTAGAGGTCGGTGGTGAGCGGACCGAGGGCGACCAGACCGCCGAGCACGGCGATCATGCCGCGGCCCGGGGCGGCGGCGGTCCGGCCCGAGGCGGCGGCCTGGGTGGCCGGGGCGGTCGGCGTCTCGCCGGCGGGACCGGCGGTCGGACCGGGCATGGGGCTCCTCACGGGGCGGGCGCTGGGTTTGTCCACGCTCCGTCCTACCCCAGTGGCCCGGCCCGGCGATACCCGGGGTGGGCCGCGCGGCCCACTCGGCCCGCTGCCCGGCCGCTCAGTACCCGCCGGCCCTACGCCCGCCGGCTCGGTGCACGGCGCCACAGTGCACGGCGCCTCAGTGCTTGCCGGCTCAGTGCTTGCCGGCCGGCTGGGCGCGCAGGGCGGCTTGGACGGCGGCCCCGTCCTGCCAGGCGTAGAGCTGGTTGCCCGTCAGGGTGACGTTGTAGTGCCCGCACGCGCCGGTGGTCCTCGCGGAGACGCCCGCCGGGAACCAGCCGGCCTTCAGCGCGGCCGGTACCGGGTGGGCGGTCCTGCCCGGCTGGGCGGTGACGCAGCCGGCGGGCAGCCGCCCGTCCGGCAGGGTGGCCCGCAGCAGGCGGTCGTCGCCGGTGGTCGACCTCAGGTACTGGATGGCGGAGGCGTTGTCCGGCAGCCAGGACGGTGCCGGGTGGTGGTCGGCCTTGGCCGCGCTGCCGGTGGTGTAGCTGGCCTGCTCCTGGTGGCGTCCGTCGTACCAGTCGGAGACCCGCGGGCCGACCGCCACGGCCGCGACGGCGACGGCCATGCCCGTGCCGGCGACTCCGATGACGACCTTGCTCACGATGCCGTTCATGCCCGCCCTGCCCTCTCCCTGTTCGGTCCTGTCCCCCGGTGCCCGTCGTCGCGCGTCGGGTGCCCGGTCCACCGGGGTCACTCCATCCTGACCCGCCATGGCCTGCCGCGGCGTCACCACGAGGTCGCGACCGCACCTGCGACCTTGGGGGTACGGTCTCCACCTTCAGGGGTACGCGCGGCGTCGGCGTCTCGGGGTTCTCCCCCGCCGGGGCCCCTGCGCGGCCCGTTCGCGGGCCCGCGGCGGGGTCGGTGGCGGGGTCAGTGACCCGCCGGAACGGGGACGGCGACCGGGAAGGGCCGGCCGTCCAGAGTCCAGTGCGGGTCGATCGGCCGACCGAGCGAGGCGTACACCTGGGCGGCGACGTCCGGGTGCCGGATCTCCCCCGTGGGAGGGGCGGCGGGGATGCCGGGGCCGGCGCAGGCCACCCAGGCGGTGCGCTCCTCGGGGGTGCGGCCGCCGTGCCCGCCGGCGTCGACATGGCCGTGGTCGGTGACGACGATGACCGTCCACGCCTCGTCGGCGTGGCCGGACCGGCCGCGGACCGCGTCGAGCAGCCGGCCGAGGCGCTCGTCGGCGGCGCGCATCGCGGCCCGGTACTCGGCACCGCAGCCGAGGAAGTGGGCGGTCTCGTCGACGGCGCCGAGGTAGACGAAGGAGGCCTCCGGGTCGGCGGTCGCGAGGACGTGCACGGCTTCCCGGGTGACCTCCTCGTCGACGGCCTCCCAGGCCTCGGGGGTGTCCTCGGCGGGAGCGACGTAGCAGAGCCGGCCGGGCGCGCGGAACAGCGGGCCGCCCGACTCGTTGATCACCAGCGGGTCCCAGCCGGCGGCCACGAAGGTGCGGCGGCGGTCGCCCCGGGCGAGGCGGGTGGCGAAGTCGGGGAAGACGTCGAGCCGGTTGCCGCCCAGGTGGTTGCCCCAGACGCCGTGCTTGGCGGGCTCGACACCGGTGACGATGGTGGCCCAGCAGGGGCCGGACATGGTGGGCGTGGACTCCGCCACCGTGACGGGCGCCAGGAACCCGGCGCCGGCCACCTCCGCGAGCCGGGGCAGCGGGACCTCGTCCAGCAGGTCGTACCGGACGCCGTCGATCCCGACGACGAGGACCCTGGGCCGGGGCGGCGGAGCTGTGGGCATGGTGAGGCGGTTCCTTTCACGGTGCGTCCCGGCCGTGCCGCGCGGGCACCACCGGTCGCGTCATGCTGCACGGCCCACCGGACCGTCCGGTGTCGCCGAGGGGAACGGCGGGTGTCCGGGCCGTGTCGGACGCCTGCCGGGCATCCGGGCCGGGCTCACCCCCGGGCGCCCCAGGGCGGGGCGACCGGTCCGCCGGCCCGGACGAACCGCCGGTCGGCGGGGCGCAGCGCGGCGGTGGGCCCCGCCGCGCGCAGCACCACGTCCAGGACCCGGGCCGGGTCGGCGGCGTAGGAGTGGGCGAACCACGGCAGGTTCGCCTCGACGACGGCCCAGCGCTCGCCCGGCTCGTACGGGTCGAGCAGCGGGCCGACGTCCAGTGCCACGGCGCTGGGCAGGGTGTCGCCGACGGCGGCGAGCAGGTGGCGGGCGAAGCCGGTGGCGTCCGGGGTGAGGGGCCCGGGGTCGAGCCGGCCGAAGCGGGCGTAGCGGCTGCCGGTGACCACCTCGCCGTCCAGGACGAACAGCCGGTACTCGGCGCCGAACGTCACCGGGTCGCTGATCAGCACGGGCGTGTCGGGGCCGATCCGCTCGCCGTGCCGGGGCAGCCGGGAGCCGTCGGAGTAGACGGCCGGCGGGAGCGACTTGTCGGCGGGCGGCTTGACGAAGGCCGGTCGGCGCAGCGTCCAGGCCTCGGCGAGGGTGGTCAGCTCGATCCGCCGGCCGGTGAACTCCTCCGGCAGCCGGGCCGGCCAGTCGTCCTCCGGTTCGAGCAGGGCGAGGTCGAGCCGGTCGGCGATCCGGGCGGCGGCGAGCGGGCCGCCGTACCAGTGGACGGGCCGCCCGGTGAGGCGGTCGAGCACGGCGGGTCCGGTCAGCTCGGCGGTCGCCAGGCCGCGCGCGGCGGCGGCCGCGGTCAGCAGGGCGGTGGTGCCGGTCCGCTGGGCCGACGTGAGCAGCACGGGGCCGGCGGCGGCGCGGACGGCCGGCGCGGCCGCGGCCGTCACGCTCGCGCCCGTCACGGCCGCGGCCGGAACTCGTGGACGACCTCGATGCGGCCGACGATGTGGCGGTTGAACTCGTCCAGCTCCTCGGCCGGCACCCACAGTTCGAGGATGGTGCGGCCGCCGGCCTGCCGGACGGGGTAGCGGGTCAGGAAGGCCGTGTCGACCGCGAACCTGGTGACGTGGCCGACGCCGGACGCGGGGACGTTCCAGTCCCGGGCGATCCGGATCGCGTAGTCCTCGTCGAGCACCGGGTAGAAGATCGGCTGGTCGGGCAGCCGGGGCGGCCAGGCCCGGTACCCCGAGGCCGCGACCAGGGCCAGCTCCTCGGGGCCGGTGGGTCGCCAGAGGGTGGTGGTCGCGGGGGTGGGGGTCGGGCCGTTCATGGGAACCGACGGTAGCCGGGCGGCCGCCGGCCCGGCCACCGGGTTTCGGGGCGGGCCGGCGGGCGGACCGCCCGGCGGACGGGCGGCGGGCCGACCGGCCCGAGAGTCCGTCAGCGGTAGGCCGACTCACCGGTGATGGCCTCGCCGAGGACGAGGGTGTGGATCTCGCTCGTCCCCTCGTAGGTGAGCACCGACTCCAGGTTGTTGGCGTGCCGCAGGACCGGGTACTCGGTGGTGATGCCGTTGGCGCCGAGGACCGTCCGGGCGCTGCGGGCGATCTCCAGCGCGGCGCGCACGTTGTTGAGCTTGCCGAAGCTGATGTGCGCCGGACGGGCGGCGCCCTCGTCCTTGAGGCGGCCGATCCGCAGCGCGACCAGGTAGGCCTTCTCCACCTCCAGCATCATCTCGACCAGCTTCTGCTGGGTGAGTTGGAAGCCGGCGATCGGCCGCTCGAACTGGATCCGGCTGCCGGCGTAGTCGAGGGCGGTGGTGTAGCAGTCGCGGGCGGCGCCGACGGTGCCCCAGAGGATCCCGTAGCGGGCCTCGCCCAGTGAGGAGAGCGGCCCGCGCAGACCGGTGACGCCCGGCAGGACGGCGTCGGCGGGCAGCACCACCTCGTCGAAGGCCAGTTCGCTGGTGACCGAGGCGCGCAGCGACAGCTTGCCGTGCACGTCGGTGGCGGTGAAGCCGGGGGTGCCGGGCTCGACCAGGAAGCCCCGCACGCCGTCCTCGGTCTGCGCCCAGACGACGGCGACGTCCGAGACGCTGCCGTTGGTGATCCACATCTTGGAGCCGGAGAGCACCCAGTCGCCGCCCCTGCGCCGGGCCCTGGTCCGCATGTTGGCCGGGTCGGAGCCGAAGTCCGGTTCGGTGAGGCCGAAGCAGCCGATCAGCTCGCCGGCGGCCAGGCCCGGCAGCCAGCGCCGCTTCTGCTCCTCCGAGCCGTAGGCGTGGATCGAGCGCATCGCGAGCGAGCCCTGGACGGAGACGAAGCTGCGCAGCCCGGAGTCGGCGGCCTCCAGCTCCATGCAGGCGACCCCGTAGGCGACGGCCGTGGAGCCGGCGCAGCCGTAGCCGTCGAGGTGCATGCCGAGCACACCGAGGGCGCCGAGTTCGGGGGCCAGCTCGCGGGCCGGGAAGACCCCGCGTTCGAACCAGTCGCCGATGTGCGGGCGGATCCGCTCGTCGGCGAACTTCCGCACGGTGTCGCGGATCAGCCGCTCCTCGTCGGTGAGCAGGTCACCGACGGCGAGCAGGTCGGCCGGGTCGATCCGGGTCGGCTTCGCCATGGAAGCTCCTTGTAGTCTCGGCGGGCACCGGGCCGGGCCGGTACGGGTAGCGGCCGCGGCGGTACCGGCGAGTATTCCGCACGGAGCCGGCCTCCGGACGGGAGCGAGGGAGTGAGCATGTACACAATTGAGCGGCTGACGGCGGACGCGCTGGCGGACTCGGCGGAACACCTGGCGGCCCTGCTGGTGGACACCGTGGGGGCGGGCGCCTCGCTGGGCTTCCTCGCGCCGCTCGACCCCGCCGAGGCGAGCGGCTGGTGGCGGTCGCTGGCCCCGGACGTGGCGGCCGGGCGGCTGCTGGTGTGGGCGGCCCGCGCGGAGGCCGACGGCCGGGTCGCCGGGACGGTCCAGCTGCGCCCGGCGGCGAGCGCCAACGGCCGGCACCGGGGCGAGGTGGCCAAACTGATGGTCCACCGGGCGGACCGGGGGCAGCGGCTGGCCGGCCGGCTGCTGGCGGCACTCGAAGCGGCGGGCGCCGGACACGGCCTGCGGCTGCTGGTGCTGGACACCGAGACGGGGAGCCCGGCCGAGCGGATGTACGCGGCCGCGGGCTGGACCAGGGTGGGCACCGTCCCCGACTACGCGACCGACCCGGCGGGCGTGTCCCACCCGACCACCCTCTTCTTCAAGGCCCTCCCGCCCCCGGCTGACGGCGCGCCGGCACTAGGGTGATCGTTTCGGCAGTCCGCACGGCAATCCGAACGAGGGGTGGAGCATGACGCGCTGGGCACTGGTCGCCGAGGAGACCGAGGGGATCGGCGACGACCGGATCTGGGGCACCAGCGTGCTGGCCGAGATCGAGGGCAGCCGCGAGGAGGCGCTCGCCGAGCTCCGTCGGCTCGTCCCGTCGTACACCCCGCAGCACCCGTTCAACAGTCGCCGGCGCACCCTGCTCCGGGACGGCGACACCTATCTGCTGATCTCCCGGGGGAGCATGCGGGACTACCACTGCGTGTTCCGGGTCTGGGAGTTGCTCTGGGACAGCGAGCGGCCCGAGATCCAGCGGGAGCGCCTCGGCGACGCCGACCGGGGCTGACCCGGGCCGCCCGACGGGGCGGGTCAGGAGGGCAGGTCGCCGTCGCCGCCGAGGTTGGCGACCATCCGGCGCAGCACGTTGAGCACGGCGGCCCATTCGGCGGGCGCGATGCCGTCGTGGATCTGCTCGTGGGCGGCGGCGAGGCGGCGGCGAGGCGGCGGCGAGGCGGCGGCGGGCCCGCTGCCGGCCGGCCTCGCCGGCCTCGGTGAGGGTGAGTCCGTCGCCGTCCTCGGTGAGCCGGCCCCGGTCCAGCAGCTCGTCGAGGACCAGGTCGAAGTCGACGGCGGGGACGATGCCGACGGCGTACGGGCGCAGCTTGTCGGCCAGGGCGGCGCGCGGCCGGCCGCCGGGGGCGCCGGCGACGTGGTCGAGGCTCCACCAGTGGGGCTGGGTGAGCCGCTCCTCGGCGAGTTCGCCCCGGATCCGGGCGAGGACGAGCCGGGCGGTGGCATCGCTCCAGTAGCCGATCGGCTGGGCGGCGAGCCGGGCCTCGGGGCAGTCACGCAGGTGAACGGTCATGGCGGGTGGACCTCCGGTGGGCGGGCTCGGACGACGCCGTCACGCTAGGAGCTGAAGTCCGCTTGAGGTCAAGCACGGCCGCGCCCGAGGTCGAGCCCCGCCACCCCCCGTGATGAGGTGTCAGGGGCGGCCGACCCCGCTCAGCCGACCCCGCTCAGCCGACCCCGCAGAGCCGCAGCAGCGCGGTGGTCGCGGCCCCCGCCACCACGACGACCGGGAACGGCGCGCGGCGCAGCGCGAGCAGCCCGGCGACCAGGACGCCGGCCGGCCGGGCCCAGCCGGCGAACCCGTGGCCCTGGGTGAGGGCGCCGGTGGCGACGAGCGCGACCAGCAGCACGGCGGCGGCCACCGCGAGCAGGTGGCGCAGCCGGTCGGAGAGGGTGAGGCGGTGGCCGAGGGCCGGGCCGGCGAGGCGGAACGCGTAGGTGCCGGCGGCCAGCAGGAGGACGGCGAGCAGCGGCATCAGTGGGCTCCTTCCACGGCGGGGGCGGGGCCCGGTTCGGCGGCGGCCGGCGCGGTCGGCTTCCGGTCGCCCGGCCCGCGGCCGGCGAGCGGCAGGCCGAGGAGGGCGAGCAGCACGGGCAGGCCGGCCGGCAGGTACGGCGTGGCGGCGACCGCGACGGCCGCGCCGGCCAGGGCGGCGGCCCGGGTGCGCCGGTCGGTGAGCGAGGGCAGGACGAGGGCGAGCAGCACGGCCGGGAAGGCGGCGTCGAGCCCGAGGGCGTCGGTGTCGCCGAGGAGGCCGCCGGCCGCCGCGCCGAGCACGACGGAGGCGTTCCAGACCGCGAACAGGGCCAGGCCGCAGAGCCAGAACGCGGCCCGGCGGCGGCGCCGGTCGGGCTGGAGCAGGGCGAAGGCGACGGATTCGTCGGTCATCAGCTGGGCACCGAGCAGCCGCCGCCACCACGGGCCGTCGAGCACGTCGGCGACGGTGAACCCGAAGGGCAGCAGGCGGGCGTTGAGCACCAGGCCGGTCGCGACGGCGGCGAGCACCCCACCGCCGGAGAGGACGACCCCGACGGCCGCGAACTGGGCGCCGCCGGCGAAGACGAGCAGCGACATGGCGATCGGCAGCCAGAGCGGCAGGCCGCCGGCGACGCTGATGGCGCCGAAGGAGGCGCCGACCAGGGCGTCGGCGACACAGACCAGGGCGATGTCCCGCAGGGTGGCACGGTCGAGTGTTCGGAGGAGCGAACGCATGTCCAGTAGAGTGAACCCGATGGGTATCGTTCGTCAAGGCGAACGCCTGGACCTGTGGAGCGAACGCGAATGAGTGCGAACACCGGCACCGACCCCGGCGCCAACGCCGCCGGCGACCCCGCCGGCAGCCGGGGCACCTCCGGCTCGGAGCTGATCGGGCTGATCGCCGCGACCATCCGGCGCGAGCGCGAGCGGGCCGGCCTGTCCATGGCCGAGCTGGCCCGCCGGGCCGGGATCGCCAAGTCCACGCTCTCCCAACTGGAGTCGGGCGCGGGCAATCCGAGCGTCGAGACGCTCTGGGCCCTCGGCGTCGCGCTGGACGTGCCGTTCAGCCGGCTGGTCGACCCGCCGCGGCCGGTGGTGCGGGTGATCCGGGCCGGCGAGGGGCCGGTCACCCACTCCGAGCGGGCCGACTACGCCGCCACCCTGCTCGCCTCCTGCCCGCCGAACGCGCGGCGCGACGTCTACCGGATCGAGGCGCAGCCGGGCGAGGTCCGGGCCTCGGACCCGCACATGCCGGGCACGGTGGAGCACGTGGTGCTCAGCACCGGCCGCGCCCTGGTGGGGCCGCCGGCCGAGCCGGTCGAGCTCCACCCGGGCGACTACGTCAGCTACCCCGGCGACGCCCCGCACATCTTCCGCGCCCTCGCCCCGGACACCGTGGCGGTCATGGTGATGGAGCACGTGTAGGCCCGCCGGCCGCCGGGGCTCAGGACGTCAACAGCCCGTCCAGGAAGGGGTTCCCGAAGACCCGGTGCGGGTCGTGGCGGTCCAGCGCCGCGACCGCCTCGTCCCAGCCGGGGCCACCGCCGTCGCGCAGGGCGGCGGGGATGACCCGGCCGAGCACGTCCGGGTCCGCCCAGGCGGCGTCCGCGGTGTACGCCCAGCCCTTGGACCACTCGACGCGCAGGCCGGCGCGGGTGCCGTCGAAGGTGCGCAGCAGGAACCGTTCGAGGTCGCGGTAGAAGCGGTGCAGACCGGGCGTGCCGGGGAGGCTGAGCACGTCGAGCCAGACGGCGGTGTCCCACTCGGGGTGGTCGGGGCGCGGGCGCAGCGCGGAGAGCAGCGGCGGCCGCGCGCCGGGAACGCCGCTGAAGGCCGGATCGTCCAGGCCGGTGACCCGGATCTCCACCGCGCCGTTGACCGGGAACTCGCCGCGCGCCCGGTACTCGGCGAGCGACTGGCGGTAGTACGCGGCGAACTCGGAGACGACCCACTGGAGGTCGGCGCGCCGGGCGAGCACGGCGTAGCCGTTGGCGGTGACCCGCAGGGTGGTGGGCCGGACGTACTGCAGCAGGGTGCGGGAAGGGCCCCAGAGGTCGGAGCGCAGGCCGCCGGCGAGCAGGTGGGCGAGCAGGTCGCCGGAGAGCAGCACGTCGGTGATGTCCCCGGTGAGGGCCACCTTGGCGATCAGGTACTGGAGTTGGCCGAAGATCGGGGCGGACCCCCAGGCGCCGGCGACGAGTTCGCCGGCGAGCCGGGCGACCGGCTCCGGGATGCTGTCGGAGAAGGGGTAGTTGTACGGCTCGTCGACGGCGCGGGAGCCGAGCGGGCGCTGCGGGGTGACGCTCCAGGTCTTCAGCCAGGGGCGGTCGGTGTAGGCGAACCAGATCGCCTCGGCCCGCCCCTCGCGGTCGACGAAGTCGGCGAAGGTGCGCGGGCGGCCGAGGACGCCGCCCGGGCTGCCCGGCCGGGCGAAGAGTTCGGTCGCCGGGATGTCGAGCCGGCTGACGCAGCGCAGTGGCACGTCGGGGCCGGCCCGGAGCACCACCTCGGTGACGAAGGCCCGGCCGAGGTGGACCAGGAACGCGGCACTGTCGGCCTCGGATCGCTCGAAGGTGCGCAGGGCGTAGCGGCCGGTGGCCGGGTCGTGGACGACGGCGGTGAGCCGGGTGACCTGGTTGCTGACCGAGCCGTAGCCGTGGCCGTCGGGGCGCGCTTCACCGGCCGCCGGGACGGCGGTGCCGTGGCCGCCGATGGCGAGCACGCCGCCGACGGTGAGCTCACCGGGCGCGGGGCAGTTGGCGACGCCGAGCCCGCGGTCGGCCAGGTGGGCGAGCAGGCTCTCCATGGTGGCGCCGGTCTGGGCGCGGACGGTGGTCGGCGAGTCGGCGGTGACGGCGGTGAGGTGGCGGGTGGTGTCCAGCAGCAGGACGCGGGCGGACTCGGGGGTGGCGTCGGCGACCGTGAGCGGCGCCCAGGTGTGCCGGTACCCCTGGGCGCGCAGCCGCCAGCCGTTGGCGTGCGCCCAGTCGGCGAGCAGCGGGACCTCCTCGGGCGTGCGCGGGGCGCAGGTCCAGAGCTGGTCGGTGCGGACCTCGCCGGACCAGTTCTGGTACACCCGCTGGTACAGCTCGGTGCCGGCGGGCAGGGCGGGCGGCACCGGGGCGGCGGCCCGGGCGCTGTCCGGCCCGATCGTGCCGCGCAGCAGCCAGGCGGCCGCGCCGAGGGCCGCCGAGGCGCCGAGCACCTCCCGCCTGCTCGGACCGTCCCCGTCGCGTCGTGCTGCCGCCATGTCCGCCCCCTGCTCGGTGATCGTCTCCCCCGGTGCGTGCACGAGCGTACGAAGCGGACGGGCGCGCGCGAACGGGCGCGTCGTGATCTTCACTCTTTCGAGTGAAGGAAGCCCGGTTCGCCCGCCCGGCGCGGAAATACCGGGGACCCGCGCGCGGCTGTGGTGTTCGCAGAGCGCCGCCGGACCGGGGAGCAGACCCGGCCGGGGGCCGACCAGGAGGTGCAGCGCGCGATGGGTGAGCAGCGGGAGTTCCGGACCGAGCACGACTCGATGGGCGAGGTCCGCGTCCCGGCCGCCGCCAAGTGGCAGGCGCAGACGCAGCGGGCGGTGGAGAACTTCCCGGTGTCGGGTCAGCGGCTGGAGCGGGCCCACATCGCGGCGCTGGCCCGGATCAAGGCCGCCGCGGCCCGGGTGAACGCCCGGCTCGGGGTCCTGGACGAGGAGACGGCGGAGGCCGTCGCGGCCGCGGCCGAGGAGGTCGCCCAGGGGCACTGGGACGCGGAGTTCCCGGTGGACGTGTTCCAGACCGGCTCCGGCACCTCGTCCAACATGAACACCAACGAGGTGATCGCGACGCTGGCCGGCGAGCGGCTGGGCCGGCCCGTCCACCCCAACGACCACGTCAACGCCAGCCAGTCCTCCAACGACGTGTTCCCGTCCTCGATCCACATCGCGGCCACCGCCGCCGTCACCCACGACCTGGTCCCGGCCCTGGAGCACCTGGCGGAGGCCCTGGAGCGGAAGGCGGCGGAGTTCTCCCAGGTGGTGAAGTCCGGCCGCACCCACCTGATGGACGCCACCCCCGTCACCCTCGGCCAGGAGTTCGGCGGGTACGCGGCACAGGTCCGGCACGGCCGGGAACGGCTGCTCGCGACGCTCCCCCGGGTCGCCGAACTCCCGCTCGGCGGGACGGCGGTGGGAACCGGTATCAACACCCCGCCCGGGTTCGCCGCCGCCGTGATCGAAGACGTGGCCCGGGCCACCGACCTGCCGCTGACCGAGGCCCGCGACCACTTCGAGGCGCAGGGCGCGCGGGACGGCCTGGTCGAGCTGAGCGGCCAGCTCCGCACCGTCGCGGTCGGCTTCACCAAGATCGCCAACGATCTGCGGTGGATGGGCTCGGGCCCGCGCACCGGGCTCGGGGAGATCAACCTGCCGGACCTCCAGCCGGGTTCGTCGATCATGCCCGGCAAGGTCAATCCGGTGCTGCCCGAAGTGGTGCTGATGGTCTCGGCCCAGGTGATCGGCAACGACGCCACCGTCACGGTGGCCGGCGCGAGCGGCAACTTCGAGCTGAACGTGATGCTCCCGGTGATCGCCCGCAACGTCCTGGAGTCGATCCGGCTGCTCGCCAACGCCGCCCGGCTGCTGGCCGACCGGACGGTGGACGGCATCACCGCCAACGTCGAGCGGGCCCGCGAGTACGCCGAGTCCTCGCCCTCGGTGGTCACCCCGCTGAACCGGTACATCGGCTACGAGGAGGCCGCCAAGGTCGCCAAGCAGGCGCTGGCCGAGCGCAAGACGATCCGCCAGGTGGTGCTGGAGCGCGGCTACCTGGAGCAGGGCAGGCTCACCCGCGAGCAGCTGGACGAGGCCCTCGACGTGCTGCGGATGACCCGCCCGTGACCGCACGCGTCCCCCGGCCGGCCCCCGCCCGTGACCGGCCCGGCCCGGCCGGGGGACGCGACCGGCCCCGCGGCGTGCGCCGGGGCGCGGACGACGGCCTCGCCGCTCCGCGCCCCGGCTCGGGGGGCTGCTCCGTCAGCTCCTGGACCGACCGGCCCGGCCGCGTCGCATGGACGCGCCGTTCGAGGTCATCGTGGCCATCGAGATCGCGGCGAGCCCCAGCAGGAACATCACGGCGCCCGTGATCAGGCAGACGACGATGTTCTTGCCGCGGTCGACCTCTCCGGACACCACCCAGGGGGAGAGCATCGTCCAGGCACCGAGCAGCGTCGCCGCCCAGGCCCGTGCGTGGGTGCGCTCGTACGCCGAGCCGTACCCGGCCATCAGCACGCAGTAGGCGAGACCGACGATCAGGCAGGTGACGGTCAGGGTGCTGAATGCGGTGAAGCCGACGATCCACGGCGAGGCCGCCAGGAACAGACCGGCGAGAACGGCCAGGGCCTCGACGGCCTGGGCCCGCGGGGTCAGGGTGACCCGCTCGTAGTGCTCACGTAGTTCGACGATGTCCGGATGGTGCTCCATGCCCATCGGAATCTGGGTAGACACCGATACCACCTCCTCGGCCTGACACATGGAAGGTGTCAGCCACGTTCTATTTTGGCGCCGATCTGCCGTTTTGCACCATTTCGCCCCGGCCGCTACCCTGCCCGCCCCGCGACCCCCGCCCCGCCCCGCGGTGCGGTGAGCTGTGTCTCACCCTCGCGGGGCGCCCTTGCCTATGCAACTCGTTGCATAGCAGGATGCCGCTCATGGCACTGGAGCACGCGATCCTCGTCTCGCTGCTGGAGCAGCCCGGCTCCGGCTACGAGCTGGCCCGGCGCTTCGACCGCTCCATCGGACGCTTCTGGACCGCCACCCACCAGCAGATCTACCGGGTGCTGCGGCGAATGGAGGCGGACGGCTGGATCTCGGCCGAGGAGGTCGCCCAGGACGGCCGGCCGGACAAGAAGGTCTACTCCGCGGCCGGCCCCGGGCGGGCGGCGCTGGCCGGCTGGCTGCGCGAGCCGGTCGAACCCGAGACCGTCCGGCACGAGCTGGCGGTCAAGATCCGCGCGGCGGCCTTCGACGACCCGGGCGCCCTGCTCTCCGAGGTCGAGCGGCACCGCGAGGGCCACGCCGCCCTGCTCGCCCGCTACCTGCACGGCGAGCGGCGGGACTTCCCCGACCCGGCCGCCCTCGACGCCCGGCAGCAGCTGCAGCACGTGGTGCTGCGCGGCGGCATCGAGTACGAGCGGATGACCCTCGCCTGGCTGGACGACGTGCTCGCCACCCTGCACCGCCTGGCCGCCGACCGGACCGGGGCCTGACCCCGCCCCGCGGGCCGGCCGCACCCCACGCCCCACCCGACCACGCCACCCTCGACCCCCGGGAGCCCGTGATGCTCTTCAACCCGCGTACGTACGACCCCGCGCAGTTCGACGAGCCGACCCGCCGACTGCTGCGCGCGACCGTGGACTGGTTCGAGTCCCGCGGCAAGAAGGCGCTGATCGACACCTACATCGACCGCAGCTGGTACGCCGACTTCCTGGAGTTCGCCGCGAAGGAGGGGCTGTTCGCGGAGTTCCTGACGCCCTCCTCGGCCGACCCGGACAAGCGCTGGGACACCGCCCGGATCGCCGAGCTGAACGAGATCCTCGGCTTCTACGGGCTGGGCTACTGGTACACCTGGCAGGTCACCGTCCTCGGCCTGGGGCCGGTCTGGCAGAGCGAGAACGAGGCCGTCCGGGCCCGCGCGGCCCAGCTCCTGACGGAGGGTCACGTGATGGCGTTCGGGCTGTCCGAGCGCAGCCACGGCGCCGACATCTACTCGACCGACATGATCCTCACCCCGGACGGCGAGGGCGGCTTCACGGCCACCGGCGCCAAGTACTACATCGGCAACGGCAACGTCGCCGGCCTGGTCTCGGTGTTCGGCCGCCGCTCGGACGTCGAGGGCCCGGAGGGCTACGTCTTCTTCGCCGCCGACAGCCGTCACGAGGCGTACCACCTGGTCAAGAACGTCGTGAACGCGCAGATGTACGTCAGCGAGTTCCGCCTGGAGGACTACCCGGTGCGCGCGGAGGACGTGCTGCACACCGGCAAGGCCGCCTTCGACGCCGCTCTGAACACCGTCAACGTCGGCAAGTTCAACCTCTGCACGGCCTCGGTCGGCATCTGCGAGCACGCGATGTACGAGGCCGTCACGCACGCCCGCAACCGGGTGCTGTACGGCAAGAACGTCACCGACTTCCCGCACGTGCGGCGCGAGTTGACCGACGCGTACGCCCGCCTGGTGGCGATGAAGCTGTTCTCGGACCGCGCGGTGGACTACTTCCGCAGCGCCTCGCCCGAGGACCGCCGCTACCTGCTCTTCAACCCGATGACCAAGATGAAGGTCACCACCGAGGGCGAGAAGGTCATCGACCTGATGTGGGACGTCATCGCGGCCAAGGGCTTCGAGGCGGACACCTACTTCGACAAGGCGGCGAAGGACATCCGCGGCCTGCCGAAGCTGGAGGGCACCGTCCACGTCAACCTGGCGCTGATCCTCAAGTTCATGGGCAACTACCTGTTCGACCCGGCCGACTACGCGCCGGTGCCCACCCGGCTGGACGCCGCCGACGACGCGTTCCTGTTCCGCCAGGGCCCGGCCCGCGGCCTCGGCTCGATCCGCTTCCACGACTGGCGCACCGCGTACGACACCTTCGCGCACCTGCCGAACGTGGCCCGCTTCCGCGAGCAGGCCGACGGGTTCTGCGCCCTGCTGCTGACCGACGCGCCGAGCGAGCGGCAGCAGGCCGACCTGGACTTCCTGCTGGAGATCGGCCAGCTGTTCGCGCTCATCGTCTACGGCCAGCTGGTGCTGGAGCAGGCCGAGCTGACCGGCCTGGACACGGACCTGCTGGACCAGGTCTTCGACGCGCTGGTGCGGGACTTCTCCAAGCACGCCACCGAGCTGCACGGCAAGGCCTCCACCACCGAGGCGCAGGCCGCGTGGGCGCTGGCCAACGTCCGCCGCCCGGTCGCGGACGGCGAGCGGGCCGCGAAGGTGTGGACCCTGGTCGAGGCCCTGTCGGGCGCGTACGAGATGCGGCCGTAGCGGCCGACCGGAGCGGACCGGGGGTGCCGGCGGCGGCCGGCACCCCTGGTCCGCCCGGCCGTCCGGGTCAGAAGGTGAGCTTCCAGCTGTCGACGTACCCGGTGTCCTGCGGACCCACGTCCTGCACCTTGAGCTTCCAGGTGCCGTTGGCGGGCACCGCGGAGGCGTTGACGGTGTAGGTGGTCTGCACGTTGGGCGCCGAGTCGCTGCCGCTGGAGGCCTTCAGACGGAAGGCCGTGCCGTTCGGCGCGACCAGGTCGATCACCAGGTCACCGCGGTAGGTGTGCTTGATGTCCACCGCGACCTGGAGGGCGGCGGGCGCGTTGCCGGTCCGGCCGGTCACGGCGAGGTCGGAGGTCACCGCCGCGCCGTTGTCCGGGATCTGGACGTCGGTGGTGCTCTCGAAGACCGTCCCGGTGGGCGGCGTGGTGCTGCCGGCCGAGAGCGTCCAGATCGCGTACGCGATGGCGTCGCTCATCCGGTCCAGCGCGGTGTCGTTGATGTTGGCGCTGGTGTCGCACGAGGAGTGGTAGCAGCGGTCGAACGCCTGGCCCGCCGTGCCTCCCCACTTCGCCGCCTGGGCACTGGTCTTGGTGTAGTCGGCACCGCTGAACAGACCGCCGACCCGGATGCCCGCGTCCTGGAACGGGGCGTGGTCGGAGCGGCCGTCGCCCTCGAAGTCCTGCTCGGTGCTGATGCCGATGCCCGCGAAGTAGTCGCGGAACAGCGCGTCCAGGGCGGTGTCGTAGCGGTAGGTGAAGTAGCCCGGGTTCGGGGAGCCGATCATGTCGAAGTTCAGATAGGTCTCGATCTTCGAACGCTCGGCGGCGGGCAGGCTGTTGACATAGTTCTTGGAGCCGACCATGCCGTACTCCTCGGCGCCCCACCAGCCGAACCGCAGGTGTTTGGCGGGCTGGAGTCCGGCCCGGGAGACGGCCAGCGCGGTCTCCAGGATGCCGGCCGAGCCGGAGCCGTTGTCATTGATCCCCGGACCGCCGGTCACCGAGTCCAGGTGGGCGCCGGCCATCACGACGTGCGAGGTGTCACCGCCCGGCCAGTCGGCGATGAGGTTGTAGCCGGTCGAGCCGTTGTAGGTGAAGGTCTTCAGCGAGGTGGTGAAACCCGCCGCGTCCAACTTGCCCTTCACGTAGTCGATCGACGCCTTGTAGCCGGTACGGCCGTGGGCGCGGTTGCCGCCGTTGGCGGTGGCTATCGACTGCAGCTGGGCCAGGTGCGCCTTGACGTTGGCGACCGGGATGTCGGGGGCGGCGGCAAGCGTCCGGGGAGCCGCGGGGGCCACCGCGGTGGCCGGGTCCGCGACGGCGGAGGGGGCGAACAGGGCGGCGGCGAGTGTGACGACCGCCCCGGTCGACAGGGCGGATCGGCGCAGGCGGGATCGCCGCGAGGCGCGCTCGGTCAATGGAGGCTCCAGATTCTGGTGGGGCAGAACGGAAGCGCACAGCCTCGCGGTTGGCCGTCGGGTCGAAGGGGCGACCGGGTTGGGGCCCGGCCGGGAACGGGGCCGACCGGGACAGCCCGGCCGGAATGCGGTGACAGCGGGGACACAGCCGCGAAGTTGACGCGACCATGATGATTGGGCCAACCCCGGCGTCCGTCAAGGGGCCCGCCAGGGGCGGTCGGCTCCGTCCGTGGTCGGGGGCGTCGCTTCGGACACGACCGGCATCCGGGGCAGGACCGCCCGGACCAGGGCGCCGCCGGGATGGTTCACGGCCGTGAAGCCACCGCCCAACTCCTCGGCGCGCTCGGCCATCGAGCGCAGGCCGAGCCCCGAACCGGCCCGGCCGGCGCCGGCCCCGGCGCCCGGGAACCCCCGCAAGCCACGGAAGCCCCGGCCGTCGTCCCGGGCCTCGATCACCACCTCGTGCGGGCGGACCCGTAGCGTCAACCGGGCCTCGGTGGCGCCCGAGTGGCGCAGGACGTTGTGCAGCGCCTCGCCGCCGATCCGCAGCACCGCCACCTCGACGGCGGCCGGCAACGCGGGCGGCGGGTCCGGGTCGAGCTCCAGGCTCAGCCTGACGCGCTCCCCGTCCAGCCCGGCGACCAGGCGGCGCAGCGCCTGCGCCAACCCCTCGCCGGACAGCGCGGCCGGCGCCAACCCCTCGGTGATCCGGCGCAGTTCGACGATCGCCTGACCGATCCCCGCCGACACCGCGCGCAGCGAGCGGGCGGCCGCCGAGTCGGCCGGCACGGCGGCCCGCGCGGTGTCGACACCGAGCCGCAGCCCGGACAGCGTCGGCCCGAGCCCGTCGTGCAGGTCGTGCCGCAGCCGGCGCCGCTCCTCCTCCCGGGCCAGCACGATCTGCCGCCGCCCGGACTGCACCTCCTCGTACATCCGCAGCGAGGCGATGGCCGGCGCGGCCTGGTCGGCGAGGAACCGCAGCACCTCGTGGTCCTGCGCGTCCAGCACGGGCTGCCCGGCGCGCGGCGGCGCGTACAGGTCGCCGATCACCGCGCCCTCGTAACTGAGCGGGAACACCTGACTGTTGGGACCGAGCGTGCCCACCGAGGCGAGTTCGTGCGGACCGTCGCTGGTGTGCAGGACCACCCTGGCGCCGGGCAGGCCGAGCGCGCCGACCACGGTGTCGCAGAGCAACGGCGGCGCGTCGGCGGGGCTGACGGCCCGGCTGAGGCGCTCGGCGAGCGCCCGCACCACCTGGTACGGGCGGGCCCGGTCGCCGTAGTAGAACCGGTCGACGGCGCGGACCACCCAGCGGGTGGTCGGTCCGAGCAGCCCACCGATCGCGAGCGCCCCGGCCGCGAGCAGCTGGGCACCGGCGGTACTGGCCTGGGGCAGCGTGTGGCGCAGCAGCAGCGCGATGCCGAGGTAGCCGGCGATCAGCACCGCGATGAGGGCGAGGACGCTGAGCATCCGCCGGGTCGCCCGGTCCAGGTAGCGCGAGCGGTCCCGGGTGAAGGCGTAGCCGACCGCGCCGAGCATCCACAGGGCCGAACCGGTGAAGTAGGCGACCGCCGCGATGCTCTCCGCATGGCCCAGCCTCAGCGCGACATTGGTGGTGACCAGCCAGATCAGGTAGGGGACGAGCACCACCGCGACCGTCCGGTGCGGGCGGTCCGCGCGGTGCCAGCGCACCGCGGCCACCGTCAGGCTGACCACGACGAGCGCCCAGGAGACCAGGGTGACCCGCCACTCGTCCAGCGGCAGCCCCTCCCCCGGGGGCACCAGGACGTCGCCGAAGTACGGCAGCGGCACCCCGAGCCGGACCACGCACGCGTGACAGGCGCTCCAGAGCGCCACCACGACCACGTAGCCCCGGCCCGGGGGGCCGCCGGGCAGCCGGCCCCCCGGGAGCCAGAGCGGCAGGGCGACGGCCAGGAAGACGAACAGGGTGACCGAGGCGAGCAGCAGGGCCGTGCCGACGGCCTCCCCCACCGGACCGGCGCCGGCCGCCGCGGCGGCGAACAGCACGAAGCGGGAGAGGCAGCCGCCGAGACCGGCGGCCAGCAGGACCAGCCCGAGGCCGAGCCCGGGAGGACCGGTGGCGGCACCGGTGACGGCACCGGCGGACCGGCGGGGGCCCGCAGCAGAGGCGTGGCCGGGACCGCCGACGGCCGGCGGGGGTGCGTCGGGCCCGCCGCGGTGGGCGAGGACGAGCAGCCCGGAGAGCGCGAAGCCGAAGCCGAGCAGCACCGTCTCGCCGTCGTGGAGCAGGAACGGCTCCGCCCACGGGGCGTCCTGATGGACCAGGGCCAACAGCACCCAGCCGAGGCCGCAGAGCAGCGTCGCGGCGCAGACCCAGTACGCCCGGGTCGGGCCGGTCCGCCGGACGCCGGTGACCGGAACCGGTTCGCTCATCTGGGCCTCCTCCCCCGCCTCCTGGGCTGCCCGCCGCCCCGGGCGCGCGGGGCACGGCCCGGTCCGGCCGCCGCCCCGGAGCCCGTCCCGACGCCCTCACCCGCGTCCCGCCCGGCCACCGGTGGCGGCCCGGGCGGGGCGACCGACCGCCTCAGCTGTCGCCGAGGCCCATGTCACGCGCCCGGGCCACCGCCTCGGCGCGGGTCGCGACGTGCAGCTTCTCGAAGATGTGGGTCACGTGGTTGCGGACCGTCTTCTCCGCCACCACCAGCTCCCGGGCGATCCGCCGGTTGTCCAGCCCGCGCGCCACCAGGTCGAGGACCTCCGCCTCGCGGGCCGTGAGCGCGGGGAACAGCTGCCCCGCCTCGCGCAGCCGGGCCCCCGCCAGCAGGACGGTGATCCGGCCGGCGACGTCCGCGCCGAACACCGCCCCGCCCGCCGCGACCGTGCGCACCGCGTGCAGCACCTCCTCCCGGCCGGCGCCCTTCACCAGGTAGCCGCGCGCGCCCGCCTGGAGCGCGGCGAGCAGGCTGCCGTCGTCGTCGGCCATGGTCAGCATCAGCACCGGCGGGGACGGCTGCCGCTCGGAGAGCCGGCGCGCGGCCTCCAACCCGGAGCCGTCCGGCAGGGAGAGGTCCATCACGACCACGTCCGGGCGGCTCCGGGCGACGGCGGCCTCCACCTCGCCGACCCGCTCCGCCTCCGCCACCACGACGATCCCCTCCGCGCTCTCCAGCGCGGCCCGCAGGCCCTCCCGGAACAGCGGATGGTCGTCGACGATCAGCACCCGGACCGGGGCGGCCTCCCGCTCCTCGTCCACACCGGAGAGCGGCGGGGCACCGGGGAGCGGCGGGGCACCGGAGAGCACGGGGGCGCCGGAGAGCGCCGGCCCACCGGAGAACACCGGACCGCCGGAGCCGTCCGAAGCGCCCGGGACGCCCGGGACGCCCGCGCCCGGCGGAGCGGCCGGAGGCCGGTCGTCCGGCTGCGGGGTGGGTGGTGCGGCGGGGTGCTGTTGGTCCACCCGGCCGACACTACCAGCGATAGGTCCGTGACTTTCCGTGACATGCGTGGATCGCCGCACCGCCGGTCGCGCCCGGGACGAGACCGCTGCCCCATGCACCCGGGACGACGGGCGGCCGAGACTGAAGTGGTGCCCGACGAACGGCTGTCGGCGGACCGAACCCAGCCCGTTCCCGAGGCGGTGCCATGACCACGGTGATCCCTCCCCGACCCCGGACGACCGGGCCCACCGCCCGCCGGACGCCCGCCCGACGGCAGCTCACCGGCGCCGCGGCCTGCACGGCCCTCTGTCTGGCCGTGGCCGCGCTGTGGACCTGCTGCGTACTCGTCCACCCGGCCGCGCCCGGCGCGGCCGTCCCCCGGGGCCAACTCGCCGTCCTGCTCTACGCGCTGCCGACCGCCGGGGCCGGCATGCTGCTGCACGCCCACCGCCCGGGCAGTCCGCTCGGCTGGGTGATGCTGGTCTACGCGCTGACCTCGATCCTGCCCGGCGCCGCCGGGGCACCCGTCCGGGCGGAGGTCTCCGACCCGGGCGTCGTCGGGGCCGTCGCGGTGCTGCGGTCGGTGTGCGACACCGTCGGCCAGACCCTGTTCCACGTCCTGCCGCTCTGGCTCCCGTACGGGCGGCTCACCGACCGGCGGTGGTGGCTCTACATCGGCGCCGTGGCGCTCTGGGCGATCCCGGACGGCATGTCGTTCCTGGGCCGCCCGACCGCCTACGGCCGGCCGAACCCGCTCGCCGGCAGCACGCCCGCCCACCTCCTCGGGTCGGTCGCGGACCGCCTGGACGGTCTCCACGACCCGGTCGACCACCTGCTGGTCGGCGTCGCGGCCGCCGTGCTGCTGTCCCGGCTGATCCGCCCCGCCGCCCGCCCGGAGCGGGAGCCCGACGGCGCGCCCCGGCCGCCGCACCCGGCCCACCGGGCGCACGTGGCGGGCATGCTCGGTGCCTACCTGCTCTGGGCCGGCCTGCGGGACTTCCATGCCCGCGGCTTCGGGGACGACTCCTGGCTCGGCTGCTCGCTGTTCGCCGCCGCCGGCGCGGTCTGGGCGGTCACCGTCGCCCTCCTGGTGATCCGGGACGACGGCCGGCGGCTCGACCGGGCGGCCCGGCCGGCGCTGACCGGGCTGCTCCTGGCCACCGGGCTGAGCGCGCCGCTGGTACCGGCGGCGGCCGCGCTCTCCGGCTGGCTGGTCCCGGGTCGGGGCGCGGCCGGACTGACGCTGCTCGCCCTGGTGTTCGGGCTCGGCGCCGCCCTGCCCCGGGCCGCCCGGTGGGCCGCCGGGGTGGTCGACCGGCTCTCCTACGGCGACCGCGCCCGGCCGTACCAGGTCCTGCGCGCCCTGGCCGAACGGGTCCGGCTGGCCGGCGACCCCGAGCGGCTGCCGGCTGTGCTGTGCGGCACCGTCGCGGAGCAACTGCGGCTGCCCGGGGTCGCGCTGAGCGTCAGCACCCGGGCCGGGCGGCGCCCGCTCGCCGCCGCGGGCCGGACGGACGGCCCCGGCCGGACCTTCGCGGTGGTCCACCACGGCACGACGGTCGGGGAGTTGACGGTCGGGCTGCGCGCGGGCGGGGAGCGGCGGGCGGCCGACGACATCGACCTCCTGGGCTCGCTGGCCGACCAGGTCGCGCCCGCCGTCGCGTCGCTGCGCCGGCAGGAGGACCTGCGGGCGAGCCGGGAGCGGATCGTCGCGGCCCGGGAGGAGGAACGGCGCCGGCTGCGCCGGGACATCCACGACGGGCTCGGCCCCGCGCTGGCGGGACTGCGCCTGCGGGTGGACAACGCCGCGTCGGCGGCCGCGTCGGGGGCGGCGGGTGGTCCGGGCCCGGGACGTTGCGCCGCCCTCCCCGGACCGGGCGGTGGCGGCGACGTCGCGCAGGCCCTGACCGGGATCTCGACGGACCTCGCGCTGGCGATCAAGGAGGTCCGGCGGATCACCGACCGGCTCGGGCCCGCCCCGCTCGGCGAGGTCGGCCTGGCACGGGCGATCCAGCAGCTCGCGCTCACCTTCGGCGGCGCCGGACTCGCCGTCACCGCCACCCTGACTCCGGACCCGCTGCCGGCGCTGCCCGCCGCCGTCGAGGTGGCGGCCTACCGGATCACCACCGAGGCGCTGGACAACGTGCTGCGCCATGCCCGTGCCGGACGCGCCGACGTGGTGGTCCGGGTGGACGAGGGGACGCTGACGCTGACCGTGCAGGACGACGGGGTCGGCCACCGGCAGGCGGGCACCGGCGCCCCCGCCCGGGAACCCGCCGGCGGCGAAGGGGCTGGGATCCGCACGATGGCCGACCGCGCGGCGGAGGTCGGCGGCCGCTGCACGATCGGGCCGCCGGCGTCGGAGCACGGGACCCGGGTGACGGCGGTACTCCCCCGCTTCCCCTCGGGCGGCGGGCCCGGCGCGGTCTGACGGACGGCGGGGCCGACATGAGGCGCGGAGGGACGGCGGGGTCGGAGGAGCGGCGTGGCGAACAGCGGCGGACGGCCCGGCAGCGCGGGGCGCCGCCGCGACGGTCTCCGCCCCCGGCGCCGACAGCGCCGGGGGCGGAAGCGGATGGCGGGGGCGGGGCTCGGGGTCTCCCCGCGCCCGGGCCCGGGCCCGGGCCCGGGCGCGGGGGACCGCCGTCCCGTTCCGGTC